>JAYVYA010000423.1:0-3122 GCA_043784745.1 Hyphomicrobiales bacterium | reverse complement strand
CGCTGATCACCTTCAGCGTCGGGTCTTTCTTCATTTCAGCCAGGTCCGCCGGGGCGGGGTAGGAATTGATCTGGCACTCATTGGCTTTCAGCTTGGAATAGCGCGCGGTGGCGTCTTTGGTGATGGCGAACACCAGATCATCGACCAGTGCCTTTTCGCCAAAATAGGCCGGATTGGCCTTGTAGCGGATCACGGCATCCTTCTGGTAGGTCACGAAGGAGAACGGCCCGGTGCCGACCGGCACCTGGTCAAACTGCTCGGGCGTGCCCTTTTTCAGCAGCGCACCGGCATATTCGGCCGAGCCGATGGCGGCAAAATCCATCGCCAGATTGGCGAGGATGGCCACATTCGGCGACTTCAGCTTCATCACCACGGTGTAATCATCGGTTTTTGTCAGGGTGTCGAGCAAGGCCGGCATATCCATGTCGGCGAAATAATCATATTTGCCGCCCGATATTTTGGCATAGGGATGGTCGGCCTTCCACATCCGGTTGAACGACCAGAGCACGTCATCGGCGTTGAAATCGCGGGTCGGGGTAAAGTCCTTCACCGAATGGAACTTGACGCCCTTGCGCAGCTTGAAGGTGATGGTCTTGCCGCCATCGGTGACTTCCCAGCTCTCGGCCAGGCCCGGTGCCGTCTCCACCGTGCCGCGCTTGAATTCGACCAGCCGGTTGTACACCGGGCGCGCCGCGTCAAACGAGGTGCCGGTGGTATTGATGGCGGGGGTAAAATTCTCGGGTGAGCCTTCCGAGCAATAAACCAGCGTTTTGGCGCTGGCGGCGGTGCCAGCCAGCATCGCGCCTGCCAAAGCGGCGGAGGCATAGGTCCAGCCTGTGATTTTTCGCGATTTCATGCAAATCCCCTTAGGTTTGCGGCCGGGCAACAGCACCCGCCAGCGTCCCGGCCCCAGAATGGCCATGGCGCTATCGAAGCGCCTTTTGCGCCCGGATGCAAATGGATTATTGGTGAACGGTGGTGGGGTTGGGGGGTGGCCGCGTCCGGCACCCTGTGCCACCCCGAATCATCGTGAAACGGCGGCTTGCTGACGTGGAAAGTCGTGCCCCAGAACAGGGTGCCGACCACAAAATCATCGCCCTCAAATTTTTGCACCGGCACATCCAGCCCGGTTGAAAAGCCGCGCAATGTCCGCTCGCAGTGCACCTTGCCATTGGCGGCGATCAACCTGAAAATTACCGGATGGCCGGGCGGATTGCCCTTTCGCACGCACCCGTCTTTGTTGCATAAGACCACAGCGTCCCCCACCCTGAAAGCCCCATGCCCCCCCGCGAAACCCTTGGCCTTCTCTTCGGCCTGCTCGGCGTCACCATTTTCGCCGCCACCTTGCCGATGACGCGGCTGGCGGTGGGCGATCTTGGCCCGTGGTTTCTCACGGCGGGGCGGGCGGCGGGGGCGGGTGTGCTGGCGGCGGCGGTCATGGCCCTGCTGCGCCGCCCATGGCCCAGCCGGGCACATCTGGGGCAGATTGCCACCGCCGCGCTGCTGCTGGTGGGCGGCTTCCCCGGTTTCACCGGCATTGCCATGCAGACGGTGCCCGCTGCCCATGCCGGCGTGGTCATCGGCATTTTGCCTCTCGCCACCGTGCTGGCGGCGGCGCTGGTGGGAGGCGAGCGGCCGTCCCGCGCCTTCTGGGCTTGTGCCATGCTCGGGGCCGGTCTGGTGGCCGGGTTTGTGCTGCGCCAGGGGGCGGGCACCCTGTCATCAGGGGATGCCCTGTTGCTCGGTGCCGTCGCCAGCGCGGCGCTCGGCTATGCCATCTCCGGCAAATTGTCGCGGCAAATGCCGGGGTGGGAAGTGATTTCCTGGGCCGTCATCATCGCTTTGCCCGTCACCTTGCCCGCTGCGCTGTGGCTGGCACCGGCGCATCCTGCCGCCGTGCCCTGGTCCTCCTGGGGGGCCTTCGCCTATCTGGCGCTGATGAGCATGTATCTGGGGTTTTTCGCGTGGAATACCGGTCTGGCCATGGGCGGGGTGGCGCGGGTGTCGCAAGTGCAATTGCTGCAGCCCTTCCTCACCATCGGCTTTGCCACCTGGTTGGTGGGTGAAAGGCTGGAGCTGGAAACCCTGGCCTTTGCCGTCGCCATTGTCGGCGTCATCTTCGTTTCCCGGCGGCTGAAGGTGCGGACGGGTTAAACTACGCAATGCTACTGATATTAAGCGGGCGATTCCCGTTCACCGGCACTTCTCCGCCTCCAGCCAGCCCTTGATCACGCAATCGCCCTTGAACATATCGGGCGTGGGGGTGACGATGATTGTCAGCAGCGGTCCCTTGGGGAACCTGGCCGTAATGCCCGCGTTGATGATTGCGGGCGTATAGCCAGCCAGCCGCTCGCTGAAATCAAAGGTATCGTTGGGCGGGCGGCCTGTCAGCATGGCGCTGACAAACTGGCGGGCATCGTCGCCCGGCTGGTTGCTGCCTTCTTCTAATGCGGCCTTGAGATGGCTGCGGGTCGCCTCAAATTCGGCGGCTTCAACGCCTTTGTCCAGCCAGCGGGCATATTCGCTGCCAATCGCCTCCAGCGCCGCCTGGGCCTTGTCATGCGAGACGGCGGCGCGGATCACCAGCACATCATGCTTTGTGCGCCCGGTCAGGTTTCCGCTAACGCCATAGGCGGCGCCCAATTCGCCGCGCACCTTCTTGAACAGCCGTGATTCGGTGCCGCTGCCGAACACATCCAGCCCGAGCGAATATTTCAGCCGGTCGCGGTTGCTCTCGATTTCCGTGCCCGCTACCTGCAGCAGGATCGTCTGGGACTGCTGCGAGTCAATCACAATGGTTTTGGGTCTTGCGTCAAAAACCGGCTCTTCAATCCGTGGCACATCCGATTTTTCCGGCAGGCCGCCATAGGCAGTGTCCACAATCGCGCCAAACGCCTCGCCGCTCAGCGAGCCGGAGGCGGCCACCACCATATTGTCGCGGGCCAGCACCCGCTTGCGCCAGGTATCGACATCCTCGCGGGTGATATTGGCAAACGAGGTGCCGTCGAAATTGCGTGTCCACACACTGTCGCCATAGGCGTAGCGCCAGGCGGTGCGCACGGCGATGGTCTCGGCCTTGATCGCGTTTTCCCTGTTGTGGTCCACCAGCGATTTGCGGATGC
>JAYVYA010000422.1:0-2375 GCA_043784745.1 Hyphomicrobiales bacterium | reverse complement strand
GTGAATCGCCACCTGCGTGTCCGTCGCCTCCGTGCGTGTGCGGATCAATGCCGCCCGGCAGGATAAACGCCCCGCCGGCATCGATGATCTCGGCACCGGCGGGCGCGTCAAGCCGCTCGCCAATGGCTGCGATGCTCTCGCCCTGGACCAGCACATCCGCCCGGCGGCGGTGATCGTGGTTTATAATGGTGCCGCCGCGAATGAGGATCATGGGGTGCTCCCTTGGGAATGCTTTCGAGCCAAAGCTAAAACGCCGGAAACCCACAAGCAAGGGCTTTGCCAGCTCAATCCGGCCAAAACCCCTCATCCATCATTTGGGTGAAGGAATAGGGGCAGATGGGCGGGAAAACATTTTTTGGCAGACCGGTTTCCCCCACCACATCAACCAGCGTGCGGCGGTAGGCAGACTCTATTGCGGCTTTTAAAAGCGCTTTCAGGCTTGGATTGTCGTGCAAATGGTCCTCGATATCCAGCCGTTGCCCTATAATACTTGTCTCCCAGCTGGAGCCGCGTCCCTTGGGCTGATATTGCCATTTCAGCAAGTGCAGCAGCAGAACCCGCAACCGGCTGGTCAGCTCCTTTTTTTCACTTTTGCCCATGCTCTCGATTTCCTCGGCAATATTCTCGATATCCGCCTGCGAAAGCTTGCCGGCGCGCAACAGCGCCGCCTGCTGGTTGCTCCAGGCGTAGAAGTCTTGCTCGTAGAGCGCGTTTTGGGTTTTCATGTTCATAAATTACCCGATTTTGGCAGCGGCGTCCAATCGGCAAACGCCACCGCATCCGCGCCCGCGCCCACCCACGGTCCGGCATCCGCCGTCTCAACCAGCGCGGAAAAACACCTCCTCACGCCGCCCATAGCGCCGACACCGGCACCGCGTGCTTGCCGTCCAATTCAAAGCAGATTGGCGTCCAATCTAAAGAGAAACTCCGTCTAATCTAAACGAAATTCCTGACTAATCTAAAGCGTCGAGATAAAAGCCCTTAATAAAACAACGATATTTTTAAAAAAAGCTTATTTGAAAATTCGCACTGGCTCCCGCCGAAATGAGAGCCAGCGCGCTTGGTTCAGGTCTACCGGAACAGCCGCTGGGCCTGACGTTCGGCGATGCGGATGGCACCCTTCACGTCCTCGCGTCCGGTGCAATAATTGGCGAACATGTCGACCACAATGAAGTCAGCCAGCGCCGCTGCGGCCTTTTCACCAATAGACCCCAGCCCGCCCGCCGTCAGCGTGCGCTTGGCGGCATCACGGAACACGGTCGTCTTCGGGTCTGCCGTCCATACCGGATTGGCATCATAGGCGTTGAGCGGATGGGTCAGGTAGCCCTGCGCGCCCGCCAGCCACGGATTGTAATTCTCCGCTTCCATCATAAAGGCCATGAAGGCTTTGCAGGCATTCGGAACCTTGGTGAAGTTAAACGCCAGGATCGGGAAAGCCAGCTGGAATTCAGCGGGTTTGCCCACCGGCCCAATCGGCCAGGCGGCATGGTCCATATCCTCGGCAATCGCCTTCATCTTGGCATCGCCGCCCGCGCCCGCTGTCTTGGCGGCGACATAAATCGAAATGCCATTGGCCGTCAGATAGCACTCGCCCGCCAAAAACGCCTTGTTGTTGGACGAATCATTCCAGGAGGCGACACCGGGGATAAACGTGTCGGAGAGTGCCTTGCAATATTCCAGCGCCTTGGCCGTTTCAGCCGAGTTGAGGATGACCTTGTCCTCCTTGTCAACCAGATAGGCTCCGTGTGACCACAAGACCCAGTGCAGCCAGGAATTGCCGTCACCTGTGGCATGGCCCAGCGCAAAGCCGGCCGGGGTGTTGTTGGCCTTCATCGCCTTGCACAATTCGAGGAACCCGCCGGTGTCTTTCGGGAATTCCTTGAACCCGGCCTTGTTCATCGCCTGGATGCGGTAGTTCATGTAGCCGCCGTTGAAAGCGACGGGAATGGCGATCCACTCGCCCTTGTACTGGCCATAGGCCTGGGCGGCTGGCACCCATCCGCCATATTTCTTGCCCAGATAATCGGCGACATCGCCGACCGGCACGCATTTGGCCGGGAACAATTGCGGCAGGGAGAACAAGCCCCACACCATGTCCGGACCCGAGCCGGTATTGGCGGCAACCGAGGCCTTGGGCTGGATATCGTCAAAGCTTTCATTGGAAATGGTCACCTTGACGCCCGTGGCAGCGGTAAAGGCTTCGACCATTTTCAGGAAAGCATCTTCTTCGGCCTGCACAAAGCGCTTCCAGCGCAGCAGGCTCAGGCTGGCACCGGCTTCCGGCTTCCACGGCATTTCGGCGGCAAAGGCCTTGGCAAATCCCAAAAGTCCGGCACTTGAGGCCAGGCCCAGGGCACCCGCACCGCGTACCATGT
>JAYVYA010000421.1:0-7049 GCA_043784745.1 Hyphomicrobiales bacterium | reverse complement strand
AATGGGCCATCAGAAGGTCGAGTTCCGGCTCGGTCTCGATCGCGGCGGCCATGTGGTGGTGGTAGGAGATGGGCATGCCCTCCCCGGCGCACCATTCGGCGAAAGCCGTCATCTTGCGACCGTAGGCCTTGATTTCGTCCAGCGAAAGCTTCGGCTTGGTTGCGAGTGGCGCATTGCGCCTTGCTTGAACCGAGCGGGCGGTCTCGCCATAGACGATGCAGGGTGCCCCGGCCGCTATAAAAAAATCCATCTGGGCGCGGACCCGGTCTTTCTCGTGCCCGATATCCCCGTCAAGCAAAAGGCCGGAGAACCAGCCGCCGCAGACCGAAATGCCATGGCGGGCAAGTATCGGGCCGAGTTCGTCCATATTCATCGGGAAACGCCGGCCTGTTTCCATGCCGGTAAAGCCGGCCGCGCGCGCCTGCGCCAGGCATTCCTCCAGACTGACATCGTCGGAGAGTTCGGCGAGATCGTCGTTCCACCACGCGATGGGCGCTATTCCAAGTCTGGCTTTCATGGTTCCTTACACTCCGATGCGCTGTTTGGCACGGATCAGTTCCTGCTGTTTACGCGCGTTCTGAACCGATTCGCGCGCAGAAACTTCGGGTACGCCAACATCCCAGTCGGCATCGCCGGGCACCCAGGCATTGGCATCCGTGGCAATGGACAGCACAGTCGTGCGTTCATTGCCTTTGGCCCATTCAAGCGCAATTGCAAAATCCGCCAGACTTCCGCAATGCCGCGCACAGGCCCCCATGGATTCGGCATGTTTGGCGAAATCGACATGAAGTGGCGCGTCCCGATTCTGCACGCGGCAATCGGTGAGCAAATTGTTGAAGCCGGGCACACCTTTGGCTTGTTGCAACCGGTCGATTACGGCATATCCGCCATTGTCGCAGACAATGACAATCATTTTGTGGCCGCTGAGCACCGCTGAATAGATGTCCGAATTCATCATCATATAACTGCCATCGCCAACCATGACGATGGGCGTGCCCCCCAAGCCGCCCGTTCCGGAATTGGCCATCGCATGGCCCCAGCCGGCGGCGATTTCGTAGCCCATGCAGGAAAAGCCGAATTCCAGGTCGAACGTGTTGGGCGTTTTAACCCGCCAGCCCTTGGCGACTTCGCCGGGCAGCCCGCCAGCTGCGCAAATCAGCGTGTCCTTCTCGCCCGCCGCTGCGTTCACTTTGTGAACAACCTGCGCATAGGTGGGCACGGGTGCGTTGGTGGGTGCCTGATGCGCATCCAGCAAGGCGTCCCATTCCTTGAACAGGGTTTTGGCATGCGCCATGTGCGCAGGATCGGCACGCCACGAGCCAAGCGCTGCGTCAAGTTCGGTCACCGTCTCCAGTGCGTCGCCGACTACGGCTGTTGCACGATGTTTCATAGCGTCAAACCGCGCCGCGTTGATCGAGATAAAGCGCGCATCCTGACGGAAAGCGGTCCACGAGCCAGTGGTAAAATCCTGAAGCCTTGTGCCAATGGCGAGGATAACATCAGCCTCAGCTGCAAGCGCATTGGCCGATGAGGAGCCGATGGTGCCAATCGGCCCCGCATGTGCCGGATGGTAATGCGTCAGGCCACCTTTGCCCGCAACGGTTTCGACAACCGGAATGCCCCGCTTTAGCGCGAATTCAGCCACGGCGGCCTCGGCCAGCGAATAGCGCACGCCGCCACCGGCGATCAGAATCGGTTTATTCGAAGTTTTGAGAAGCGCCGCCGCTTCCGCCAGTTTCCGCCGGTCAGGGCGCGGCCTTGGAATGGCCCATAACCGCTCCTCAAAGAATACCTTGGGATAATCGAACGCTATTTCCTGAATGTCCTGCGGCAGGGCGAGGAAGGCCGGACCGCAATCGGCCGGGTCGAGCATGGCGGCGACAGCCTGCGGCAACGACGGGAGAATCTGCGCCGGATGGGTGATCCGGTCCCAGTAGCGCGTCACCGCCTTGAAGGCGTCGTTCACTGTGATGGTCGGATCGCCGAAATGCTCCACCTGCTGGAGCACAGGGTCAGGCAACCTGTTGATGAACGTGTCGCCTGCAATCAGCAGAACTGGCAGGCGGTTCGCATGCGCCGTGCCCGCCGCCGTCACCATGTTCAGCGCGCCCGGCCCGATGGAGGAGGCCGCAATCATGATTTGCCGGCGCCGTTTGGCCTTGGCAAAGCCAATGGCGGCGAGCGCCATCGACTGTTCGTTTTGTCCGCGCCAGGTTGGCAAACGGTCCTGCACGGCTTCGAGCGCTTCGGAAAAGCAGGTCACGTTGCCATGGCCAAAAATACCGAACACGCCAGCAAACAGCGGAACGCGGACGCCGTCGATTTCTGTGACCTGCTGGGTCAGCCAACGCACTACCGCCTGGGCCATGGTCAACCGGATTGTGGTGCCAGACATGAGGTCTCCTCCCTTGGCAAAATGCATCATGAACTTTATTTGCATCGTATATTGACAATTCTAAATTAATGCAACAAAAATTGCAAACACGAACCGGGAGAAATTTCGATGATACGGATTGCTGTGCTTGGTTGCGGGCGGATCGGTGCCATGCATGCCGCCAATATTGCCGCGCACCCCAAAGCCCGTCTGGCGGCGGTGCAGGACATTAATGACGCGGCCGCGCAAGCTGCCGCAGCTGCTACTGGCGCACGCGTCATGGGCACTGCCGCCGAAGTGTTTGCATCGTCCGATGTCGATGCCGTTCTCATCGCGACGGCGACTGATACCCATGCCGACCTGCTGGAACAAGCCATTGCAGCCGGAAAGCCGGTTCTCTGCGAGAAGCCGATTGACCTCAGCCTTGCCCGTGTGAACCGTTGCGCTGCAATTATTGGCGCCAGCAAAATTCCGGTGCAGCTAGGATTCGTGCGCCGGTTTGATCCCGGCCACAAGGCGGTTTACGACGCCGTCAGGGCCGGAGACATTGGTGTTCTGCACCAGGTTGTCATCACCTCGCGGGATCCCGGTCTGGCACCGGAGGCCTATCTGAAGGTATCGGGCGGCATTTTCAGGGATATGACGATCCATGACTTCGACATGGCCCGGTTCATTCTTGGCGAAGAGCCGGAGACCGTGTTCGCCACCGGCGCGCGGCTGGTGGCACCCGCCCTGATGGAAAAGCTTGGCGATTTCGACACGGTGACCGTGGTGATGCAGACCGCCTCCGGCAAGCAGGCCATCATCACCAACTCGCGCGAGGCTGCCTATGGCTATGACCAGCGGGTCGAAGCCTTTGGCTCAAAGGGCATGGCTTTGTCCGATAATGGCCGGCCCCACCAGATGACCTTGTCAGGCAAGGGGTTCAGCAATCACGCCGCGCCCCTGCTTGACTTTTTCATCGAGCGCTACCGGGAGGCGTTTGACGCGGAGATCGGCGCTTTTGTCAAAGCTGTCGAGAGCGGCCAGCCCCCGGTTGTCGGTTTCGAGGACGGGCGGCGGGCACTTGTCCTCGCCGAAGCGGCCCTGAAGTCCATTGCGGAAGGCCGCGCGGTGAAAGTTTCGGAGGTCAAATAGTGTACCAGCAATTTGGACTTTTCATCGGTGGCGAATGGCGGCAGGCTGCCAAGGCTGCCCGGGCAGCGGTGATCAGTCCGGTGACCGGAGCTTCCTTGGGCGAAGCGCCGGTCGCAAGTGCGGCTGATACGCAAGAAGCGATTGAGGCCGCAGGGCCCGGCCTGAAAGCGTGGCGCGCAACGCCGGCGTTTACGCGGGCCGACGCACTGCACGCGATTGCCGATGAAATGATCCGCCGCGCGACCGAGGCGGCGCGAATGATCTCCAGCGAAACCGGCAAACCGATCGCGCAGGCGCAACGTGAATGGGCGCTGAGCATCGACCAGTTCCGCTGGCATGCCGAGGAGGCGCGCCGCATCTATGGCCGCATCATCGAAAGCCGTGTCCCGGGAGGGCGTCTGGAAGTAAGCCATGAGCCGGTCGGCATCGCCGCCGCCTTCACGGCATGGAATTTCCCGGCGGCGCTGATTGCCCGCAAGGTGGCACCAGCGCTTGCGGCAGGTTGCGCGGTCATCGTGCGTCCGTCTTCTCAAACCCCCGGCACGGCCATGGTGATTGTCGATTGCTGCCGCTCCGGCAACTTGCCGGCCGGCACCGTGAACCTGGTGGTTGGACCGACCGGTGCCACCTACGCCCCGATCATGGCCTCGAAGGCGGTGCGAAAAGTTTCGCTGACCGGCTCGACCCGCGTTGGGCAACAGATGATTCGCGATGCTGCGGATACCATGAAGAAAGTGTCGATGGAACTGGGCGGCAATGCGCCGCTGATCGTCCATGAGGACGCCGATCTGGAAGCGGCGCTGAATGTCGCCGTTCCGACCAAATTCGCCAATGCGGGGCAGGTCTGCGTGACGCCGGACCGCTTTTATGTGCACGAGAGTCTGCATGACGCTTTCGTGCAGGGCTTCGCGGCGCGCGCCAGCGCCATCAAGCTTGGCGACGGCCTCGACCCCTCGGTTGGCATGGGACCACTGATCAATGCATCACGGCTGGCAGAGATCGAGGTAATCATTGCCGACGCAGTGAACGCTGGTGCAAGGGTTGTCGCCGGTGGCGGCAGGGCTTCGGCGTTCAACGCGGGCAATTTTTTTGAGCCGACCGTGCTGACCGGCGTCACCGACAGTATGCGGGTCATGGCGCAAGAGAATTTTGGTCCGATTGCCGCAATCTCCCGGTTCCGCACCGACGACGAAGCAATTGAGCGTGCCAATGCTTGCGACATGGGCCTCTCGGCCTATGCATTCACCCGCTCGCCGGTCCGCGCGCGGCGAACCATCGCGGAGTTGAAGGCCGGGATGGTGGGCATCAATTCCTTTGCGCTTGCCGCGTCGGAAGCACCCTTCGGCGGCACGAATTTCTCGGGCATGGGCCGCGAAGGCGGCACCGAAGGTATCCGCGACTATCTCGACGTGAAGCTGGCGCAGGTGGTGTTCTGACATGATTCTGAACAAACTCAAGCAGCTCTGGTCGCAGGGGAAGCAAACAATCAACCGCTGGTGCTCGACATGACGACAGTTTCGGGCGATTCAAGGCTTGTGGCCGGAGCGTCTGAGGCCAGCGTGGCGAAATTGCGGCAACTGACCGGCGAGACTGCTTCGAAGTCCGAAAAGGGAGCTTATTGATGCCGCATCTGCTGATTGCGGGCAAGCTGCATCCCGCCGGGCTCGAATTGCTGCAAGGCCGCGACGGCTTCAGTTATGACCTTGTGGAAGAGGTCTCCGAAGAAAGTTACGCTTCGTTGGTCGGTAAAGCCGATGCAATGGTTATCCGCACCCAGCCACTGTCAGCGGCCACAATCGCCCGGGCTTCGCGGCTGAAGCTCGTTTCACGCCATGGGGTCGGCTATGACGCGGTGGATGTCGCGGCGCTGAACAAGCGGCGGATTCCCCTTTGCGTCACGGGTGACGTCAATTCGCAATCTGTTGCCGAACACGCGATCCTGCTCATTCTGGCCAGCGCCAGGCGACTTGTGCGGGCTGACCGTTCCGTTCGCGAAGGGCGCTGGGGATGGCGCAACGCGCTGGAGGCCGAAGAAATATCGCACAAGAACCTGTTGATCATCGGCTATGGCCGCTCGGGACGCCATTTGGCGCGGATGGCGCAAGGCTTCGGAATGCCAACGCGCGCCCATGATCCTTTCCTCGTCAAACAGGGATGGCCGGACGGGCCAATAGCCCCGGTCCTGTCGCTGGCCGACGGACTCGCCTGGGCCGACCTGATCTCGCTGCATGTGCCAAAGTCGGGGCGGCCCATCCTGGGTGCGGAGGAATTCGCACAGATGAAACCTGGCGTTATCATTGTCAACACAGCCCGTGGCGGTATTGTGGATGAAACCGCCCTCGCAGCTGCGCTGGCTGCGGGGCAAGTGGGGGCAGCCGGTCTCGACGTGTTCGCCGATGAGCCGCCCCCCAAAAACCATCCGCTCCTTGCCTTCGACCAAGTCGTGCTTACGCCCCATATCGCGGGCCTGACGCAACCAGCAGCCGAGCGGATGGCGATCTCCGCCGTCCAGAACGTGCTTGACTTTTTCGCCGGCCGGCTCGACTCGGGCCTTATCGTCAACAGGGATTTCTGACATGACCAAACCCAGGCTCCGGATCGGCCTCATCGGCAGCGGCTTCATGGGCAAGGCGCATGCTTTTGGTTATACGATGGCGGCCCGTGTCTTCGACCTGCCCTACGAGCTGGAATTGCATACGCTCGCCGATATCAACGGCGAGGCCGCCAACAAGGCCGCCGCCGCACTTGGGTTTTCGCGTGGGACGGCGGACTGGCGCTCGCTGGTGGCCGATCCGGCGATAGACGTCGTCAACATCACGTCGCCCAACGCACTGCACAAGGAGATGGCGCTGGCGGCGATTGCCGCAGGCAAACACGTCTATTGCGAAAAGCCGCTGGCACCGCTCGCCACCGACGCCAGCGAGATGGCTATTGCCGCCGAAGCTGCCGGGATGAAAACCCAGGTCGGTTTCAACTATCTCTGCAACCCGATGCTCGGCCTGGCGCGCGAAATGATCGCCGCTGGCGAACTGGGCGAGATCCGGGGTTACCGCGGCCTGCACGCCGAGGATTACATGGCCGACAGCGCCGGTCCCTTCACCTTCCGGCACGACCCGGCGGGTGGCGGGGCGCTTGCCGACATTGGCAGCCACGCCCTTGCCACCGCCGAGTTTCTGATGGGCCCGGCGGCGGGGCCGATCATAGAGGTGATGGGCGATTGCGTGACGATGATCACTGAGCGTCCAGATGGCAAAGGCGGGCACCGCCGTGTGGAGGTTGATGATGTGGGCCGGGCATTCCTGCGCTTTGCCAGCGGTGCCACCGGCTCCATCGAAGGCAACTGGATCGCCACCGGGCGCAAGGGCGATCGAGAAAAATGCCTCGCAGCGGGAATGGATTCGTACGTTTCAAAGCCAGTGACACTCCATGACCTACAGGCCGAAATTGAGACAGTCATGAATAATAGAGCTGCCGCCGCCTAAGGGACGCCGTGACCGCGATTGGCCAGGTCAAGCGCGGCGCCAAGACCAAGGGCCAC
>JAYVYA010000420.1:0-1816 GCA_043784745.1 Hyphomicrobiales bacterium | reverse complement strand
CGCCTCCGGAGGTTCGGACGGCTACGACCACAAGGTCATGGCGATCACTGCTCGCGGCAAACAGCGAACCCTTCTGGCTCAGCAAAGCGAGATTGAACGAATCAATCGGGCCGGAGGCCGACCCATAGCTGACGAATGTGCCCAGCGGCGCGAGGCAGTCGAGCGAGGCTGGAAACGTTGCCTTGCCCACCCCGTCATAGACTGCATCGCACAATTTACCCTTGGTGATCTCCTTGACCCGCTCGGCAAAATTCTCGGTATTATAGAGGATGACATGCTTGGCACCGGCCTTTTTCGCCAGCACGGCTTTTTCTGCCGAACCAACCGTGCCAATCACCGTGACGCCGAGGGCGCTCGCCCATTGGCACAATATCAGGCCAACCCCGCCTGCAGCGGCATGAACCAAAATGGTGTCACCCTTTTTGACGCGGAAGGTGCGGCGCAGCAGATATTGCGCCGTCAGTCCCTTCAGCATCATGGCCGCGCCGGTTTCGTAAGAGATTTTGGCTGGCAGCTGCACGACGAATTTGGCGTCGATGACGCGCTCCTCGGCGTAACCGCCGAGTGATCCGGCATAGGCCACCCGGTCGCCAATCGCAAAGCCCTTGACGCCCTTGCCCACGCCAGTCACTTCGCCAGCGCCTTCATTGCCCGGCGTGAATGGCAGCGCGGGCACCGGATACTGCCCGGTGCGGAAATAAACATCGATGTAATTAATGCCGATGGCATGCTGGCGGATTTTGATTTCCCCCGGCCCGGGATTGCCAATGTTCACTTCATCAATCTGGAGAACATCAGGTCCACCCACCTTGTGAATGCGTATCGCTCGGCTCATTGTATTGTTCCTGTCTGATTCTCGTTACTGCCTGCGCCAGCATTTGTTTTTCAACCGCGCAATTACGCCGCACCATCAACCCGCCAAGGTGTTTTCGTCAATGTCCATTAATCTCGGCGCAGCCTCCAAACTGCCGAAAACAGCTTTTTTTGAAGCCTATACCCCCAAATTGATTAGTGTTTTCCGCGAGGGTTACACAGCCGCCTTCTTCAAAGCCGATGCGCTGGCTGGCCTGACCGTGCAAGATGCGGCTGAGGCTGTGACCCCATAGACCGGGCACGGGCCGCGATGATCTGTCCAATGGTGGCGGAAGGGCGTCCGTTCTACAACTGGCTGATGAGCTATCCTGACGTTGCGCAACACCCAAGTAATGCACTGCCCGATGTCCTCGTGCTTGGTGCGGGCGTCACCGGCCTGATGGCTGCGATAGGTCTTGGACGGGCCGGGTTTGCCGTTCACCTCATCAGCCAGACCGAACCCGTTGCGCCCGGCCGCACGGTCGCCCTGCTGGACGGTTCCATCCGGATGCTCCGTAATTTGGGCCTTTGGGAGGCCCTCGCCCCCCATGCCGCTGCGCTGGCGGTCATGCGGATTGTCGATGATACCGGCTCGCTGTTCGCCGTTCCGCCCGTGGATTTTGAGGCGCACGAAATTGGGCTGAAACAGTTTGGTTTTAATATCAGCCTTGCCAAACTTTCGGAAGTCCTGCTGGAAGCCGTTGGCACAATGCCGGAAATCTTGGTGACGGAGGGAATCGCGGAGCGAATTCAGTTTTCCGTGGATCATGCCGAAGTCGTTCTGGCGGATGGCTCCAGCCATCGTGCCCGCCTGCTGGCGGCGGCGGACGGGCGCCATTCACCGGCCCGCGAGGCGGCGGGCATTGGCACCCGGAACTGGACCTACCCGCAGGTGGCGCTGACGGCTGTGCTGGCGCATCGCCAGCCCCACTGCAATGTCTCGACCGAATTCCAGACCCGGGCC
>JAYVYA010000419.1:0-3411 GCA_043784745.1 Hyphomicrobiales bacterium | reverse complement strand
GCCCACCGAGAAAAAAAGTCGGCCCGCTATCGTACGACGCCGCCAGATCGGCGCGGCTGGCGTCCGGGTCGATGCGCGCCTGGGCGTGATCCATGACCGCATCGGCATAGCGTCGCTTGCGCAACGTAGTCAAGGCGCCCTGTTTGCTGCTGGTCCAGTCGTCCTGCCGGAAGGGCGTGCCGGGCTTGAGCTGCCATTGATCGCGGGTTGCCGTGATCTGCGCAGGCGATTCCATCACCGCCGGGCCCGCGATTTGCATGGAGGCATCCCCTTTGGTGGTCTGGGCGAAAATCGGCCCTATCCCAAGATAATCGGCCATCGCCACATCTGCGGCGGCCATCTGCGCCGCATTGGTGATGGAAAGGCCGATGATTTTGCCTTTGGGCAACAGCCGCCGCACATCGGCCAAGGGCATGTCGCCCTGCCCGACGTGCACGCCATCGGCGTCGGCGGCCAGCGCTATATCCACCCGGTCATTGATGACAAGGGGCACGCCTGTGCCTGCCAGCACCGCTTTCAAAATCCGCGCCTGCGCCAGAAAATCGCGCGTGCCGGCGGTTTTTTCGCGCAATTGCACCATGCTGACGCCGCCGCGCACCGCCGCCATCACAAGGTCTGCCAGCGGGCGGCCATTGGCCAGATCAGGGTCCGTCACAAGACACAGGCGGTAGAGGGAGGCTGGAAACATCAAGCGGCAACTTTCAGGCTGGAAGCGATATTGTTGCCGCTGATATGGAACAATTGGTCGAGAAACGCCACCCGGAACGAGCCCGGGCCGTTGGAAGCCGCCGCCGCCCTTTCGCCCGCCACCCCGTAAACCGCGATCGCGGCCGTTGCGCCCGCAAACCGGTCCGGCGTCACAGCCGCAAATCCTGCGCATACAGCCGAGAGCGCGCATCCCAGCGCCGTCACCCTCGCCATCATCGCATCGCCATTGCCCAGCCGCACCTCGCGCGCGCCATCGGTGATGAAATCCACCGCTCCCGTTGCGGCCACCGTGCCGCCGGTATGGCGGGCCAGTTGCCTCGCCATGGCTTCCGCTGCGGCGGTTGCGTGCTGGCTGTCCACGCCGCGCGGCGCGGCATTGTCGCCCGTGAGGCCGACAATATGGCCCAGTGCCAGAATTTCCGAGGCATTGCCGCGAATAACCGTCGGATTCAGCGCCAGCAATTGCCCCAGCACGCCATTGCGGAAGGCCATCGCCCCCGCGCCCACCGGATCGAGAACCCACGGCTTGCCCAGCCGGTTCATCTCCTGCGCCGCCAGCAGCATCGAATCGGCAAAGGGGCGTGAAAGCGTGCCGACATTGACCACCAGCGCATCGGCCAGCCCGGCAAATGCCTCCACCTCCTCGCCCGCATGCACCATCGCGGGCGAGGCTCCGATGGCCAGCAACACATTGGCCGACACATCCATGGCCACCAGATTGGTGATATTATGCACCAGCGGCCTTTTGGCCCGAAAAGCCTCCAGCAAGCCTCCGGCCAGAGCCGCGACCCCCGCCAATGATGAAAATTCTGACATTTCCTGCAAAACGTTTGCCCTTTCGCGCCCCAATGGCTTTATGTGACATTGCATTGCCTGCGGTTCAACCATTTGCCGCCAGAAACTGGAACATGCCATGAGCGCCGCCCCCGTTATAGCAGATGATGACCGCCGCGCCCGGGCCAATGTCTGGCGCCTCGCCGCAGGCAGTGCGCTGGCCGGGGCCAATGCCTCGGTGATATTTGCCACTGGCGCCATTACCGGCGTGCAGCTGGCCCCCTCGCCGGGGCTGGCCACCCTGCCGGTGTCGATGTTTGTGGTGGGCATGGCGGCGGGCACGCTGCCAGCGGGCTGGATCGCCCGCACCCACGGCCGCCGGGCCGCTTTCATTGCGGGCACAATCTTTGGCTGCCTCTGCGGCGTGCTGGGGGCCATTGCCATCTGGCAGGCGGCGTTCGCGCTGTTTTGCCTGGCTACCTTTTGCGGCGGCATCTATGCCGCTGTGGCTCAAAGCTACCGTTTTGCGGCAGCCGACGGGGCCAGCCCCGCCTTCCGCCCCCGCGCGATCTCGTGGGTGATGGCGGGCGGCGTGTTTGCCGGGTTTCTGGGCCCCAACCTCGTCAGCCTGACGATGAATGCCTGGCCGCCTTATCTGTTTGCGGCCAGCTTTGCCGCGCAAGCTGTCGTGGCGCTGGTGGCCATGGCGGTGGTCGGCAGCGTGGATGCGCCCAAACCCACGGCGCTGGATACGGACGGTGCCCGCCCGCTGGCCGAAATTGCCCGCCAGCCAAAATTTCTCATCGCCGTGCTTTGTGGCGTCGTCGCCTATGGCCTGATGAATCTGGTGATGACGTCAGCTCCTCTGGCCATGAAAATCTGCGGCTTTGGCCCCGCCGATTCCAATTTCGTCATTCAATGGCATGTGGTGGCGATGTATTTGCCCAGCTTTTTCACCGGCGGGCTGATTGTGCGGTTTGGTGCGATGCGGATTGTCGCGCTCGGGCTGGCGATCATTGCAGGCGCGGCCATTGCCGGCCTGCTCGGTATTTCGCTGGCGCATTTCACCGGCGGGCTGGTGCTGCTGGGTCTGGGCTGGAATTTCGGCTTTATCGGCGCGTCAGCGCTGGTGGTCGAAACCCACCGCCCGTCCGAGCGCAACAAGGTGCAGGCGCTGAATGATTTTCTGGTCTTTGGTACCATGGCCATCGGCTCGTTTTCCTCCGGGCAATTGCTGGCGGTTTTCGGCTGGGCCAGCGTCAACTGGGTAGTGTTTCCCCCCGTGCTGCTGGCGCTGGCGGTGCTGGCGGGCGCGGGGCTGCGGGGGAGGCGCAACCTTGCCGCTGGCTAATGGGCCGCCCACCGCTCCAGCGCCCCGCGCCCCGCCGCTGTAACCCCATAGACCCCGCGCTCCAGCCGCTCAAACCAGCCATAGACATTGCCGCGCAGGATTTTGGCGACATCGGGCAAAACGGGCTTGAGGTCTCGCGGGCGCTGCGGGCCGCAAGCCAGCGCGGCGGCGCAGGCGAGGGCCTGCTGGCGGTAGGCGGTCATGACCGGCGCGCGGGTGGAGCCACCCTTGGCCGGATCACCCTTGCGGCGCTGGTGCTCGCTGACCAGTTTTGAGCGCAGCTTCTTGTTGGCGCGCGGAGCCGGGGCTTCCGGGCTGAGCAGCAGGTGCACGCGATCCTGGTCGTCTACAGCCAGAAGCCCGAAGCCAAGACGGCGGCAGAGGTTGCGAAACCGCGCATCTGCCTCCCGCCCCTTGCCCCGTTTTGAAAGTCTGGCCGCAAGCCACACCTCGTCCCCCGCCGCCGCCCGGTGCACACCCTGCAACGTAATTACCCACCCCTATTTCAGGTCGGCAAGATCGCCGCTTGCGCCAGCGTGCCAAGGATTGTGCCAAAGGTTCCGGCACCGCGAAGTTTT
>JAYVYA010000418.1:0-8265 GCA_043784745.1 Hyphomicrobiales bacterium | reverse complement strand
GTTTTCGATCACTTCGTCGTGCAGGCGGTCGATCGACAAAGCCTTGCTGGTGATCGGCACCCCAAGCATCATTTCCTGCTGGCGCTTGAACGAACGCATGGCCATGAAGGTCGGGTCAGCATGCACGAGCACGCGCAAGCCCTGCCGCAACAGCAATTTACTGGCAAGCACCGGCGGTGGCGGCAGAATGGCGCCCATTTCCTCCCGGCTACGGGCCTTTGGACTGCGGCCGGTTTCCGCCATCGCCGGCTCTAAATTCAACCGGGAAAACTCATTGCACCGCCAGGTAAATCGGTGCCAGCGAGAGAGAAGCTCCTCTGAAGGATGAAGCGAAAAGGATCTTCCTGTGCCGGTTTTCGGGCGCTTGACGATCATGCCCTCCGCCAGCATGGCCTCGATGGCCCGCATAGCGGTGCCATAGGTCAAGCCCGATGCCGTTGCCAGCGAGGAACTCGTTACCAGACTTCCGGAAAAATGGTTCCGCATCAAATAGACGATCATACGCAATTCACGCCGCCCGGCTGTCAGGCCAAGAGCCGACTCGGATTCGCGCTGCAAGAACTCGATCAGGTCGAGGAATTGTCCGGCATCGCGCGGCAATGATATGCGTCGGCCAGAATCTACCGCGCCGCCTTCATAGGGGCCCTCTGGTGTAGGGGTCGCCTTTTGAAACTGCCGCGAGTTTTTCTGCATCATGACCGCCCCAAACTTGCCCTTTTAAACTTCGGCCATTCCCTCAGGTGACCCCGCTATACGGTGAACTATGCCCCGACATCACGGGAACGGCTCGCGACCCGCCCGCAGAACATATCTGATGCGCCAATCCGTTATCCTATGTGGATAAATTGTGATTGTCAGCATAAACCCGTTCCGAGATGAGCAAATTTTATCCAAAATGGATTAAATATTGCCTGCGTAAGGATGATATTGACGTGACCCAGCCCGACGCACCTCGAATATATCAGAAAGTCCTCTCGCAATTCATCCACGATACTGAGACTGCACAGCCGTTTCATATCCAATGCGGATAATGATCTGACCCTAATAAACGGAACTACCTACAAAAACCCGCTCGGGAACAAACTCGCCGTATAATCAGTGAGATATCTGGTCACTTGAAGCAAAATAAGATATGCCCGCGAGGAAAAACCCCTCATTGACAATATCACGATTCCGACCGTGATCACTTCTTAAATTTATAACCCGGTGCTGGCGTCGTCAGGTCAATGAGCGTGGCCATTGCCTCAAGACCAGCGCGGTTGGGGTGGAGATAATTGCCCGGCCCTGTAGCACTTTACGGGGCATACTCATCTCGCGTTGCGCCAGTCGCCGTATCCAACACGGCACTTTCCATATCGGCCACCTGATCAAATGTGTGCGACGAGTGGATAAATTCATTCAACACTTTACGAAGAGCATTGATTTTCTGGTCGCCACAACTGTGATACCTCAACATATCCGGGTTAAACGAACGCGGAACAAGGCAGAAAATGGCAATAACAGCCTCGCTAACGCTTCCGCACCAAGCAGAATTTATGAGCACACAGCTCAGGGCACGATCGCGCATAATATATCCTGCAAACAGCGCGGCACATCCGATCTTAAGACCGGATGTGCCCCATTTTTTCACCCGCTCATGTACCGGAACCGGCCTGAGTCGAATTCATGTGGTCACGGTACGCGCGACATAATTTTCGGCCAGAAGGTCTTACTTGGCATTGCCCCAATGGCCGTCTTCATCGACATTGGCCTTGGTGATGATCGAAGGCTCCGTGCGGGCCTTTTCGGAAATGGCTCCACCTTCAAATTTGGCCACGATGGCGCCGAAAATCGCACCACCCATGGCATATGGGCTCTGCTCCACTGTTGCATCCTGAATGCCGTCCCGGATGCGCTTGAGGGCGAGCGGCGTTCCATCAAGACCGACCATCGCGATATGACCATCCTCGCCCTGCGGCTTCAGCTTGCTGATCTGGCGTAAAGCGGACATGACACCGCGCAACATTTCGTCATTATGGCTGAAGGCGCCCTTAATATTGGGGTCCTGCGTAAAAGCATCGAGCACCATCTTGTAAGCATTGTCAGCGACCCATTCGGTATTGAGCGATTTGACGACAATATCCGGATATTTCGACTTCATCCGCTCAACGAAGCCCTTGTGGCGCAATTCGGCAGCCTCGGAGCCGGTTGAACCTCGGGTTTCAAGTACGGTTCCTTTGCCGCCGATCAGCTTCGCCAGCTCGTCAGCACCCAGAGCACCGCCAGCTTCATTGTCGAAATCAACATAGCTGAGATATTTGCCTTCAGGCGGGGCGTTTTCCATGATGAAGACCGGAATATTGGCCTCATTGGCCTTCTTGACACCAGCCACCAGTAGCTTGGCATCCACCGGGTTGATCAGAATGGCATCCGGCTTTTTGGTTACGCCGTCAAACACCTGCGTCACCTGCAGGTTCGGATCGCCCTTGCCGTCGATGACGTTAAGCTTCACGCCGGCCTCGGCGGCCTTCTTCTTGATACCATTGACCATCGCCACTTGATATTCGAACTGCAGGCCGAAGGTGATATATTCAACGGTCTTGCCCTTTGCATCTCCGGCAGTAGCCAAGGCGCTGGTTGAAAGGGAAGTACTGGCGCACAGAGCAAGGCCGAGGAGACCGGTCAGCGCGATTCGGCGGGTATGCTTGATAAGAGACATTTGATATCCTCCCGATAGGGTAAGTTTTATTGGTTAATACGGTTTTTGATACCTTTTGCCGCGATTCTGGGCGCGGCTGTCCTCTGCCCCTTCGTTCCTTTCATTCGGACATGAAATCTGACGCGTTTAGCGTTGGGCTCAGGTGTTTTGACCTGGCTTGCAGAATTGTTGGCTGCTTCCGGTTTTCGCAACAGGATTGGCGCGTTGCTTTAGGCTGGCTTCGACCTTGCGGCGGCGGAAAACATCAAGAGCTGCAGCGATGCCGATTACGAAACCGCTGACGACATAGTCATAATTGGGCGGCACGTTCAGCAGGTTGATGGCATTCTGGACAAGGCCGAGCAGCAGCACACCGAGAATCACACCGACAATCTTACCCTCGCCGCCGAACAAGCTGACGCCGCCGATCACAACCGCCGAAATCACAGTCAGTTCCATGCCCTGCCCGGATGTCGCGGCACCGGCTTCAAGGCGGGCGGAAATCATCAATCCGCCCAGCCCGGCCATCATACCTGAGATGATGTAGGCCAGAATGATCACGCGGTCCGTCCGGATGCCGGCGAGCCGCGAGGCCACCGCATTGCCGCCTGTGGCATAGATGGAGCGGCCGAACCGTGTCTTGATCAGGAGGAAATGGGCGAGAACTGCGATGACGCAGGTCATCACAACGACCAGCGGCGCTCCGAAAATATGCATGGCCTGAAGATCAACATAAATATCCGGGACCGGAGCAATGTTCTGGCCGCCCGAATAGATGAAGGCGCAGCCACGGGCGACCGTTAACATCGCCAACGTCGCGATCAGCGCCGGAATGCGGGTCAGAGTGACGTTAAGGCCGTTAATCAGCCCAAGCAAAGCCGCAACCCCGATGGCAATGAGCGCCGCCAGCCCTGCCGGAACACCAAAATGCAGCGGCAGTCCAATGCATAGTACAGAGGAAAGCGCCATCACCGCGCCGACGGAGAGGTCGATGCCGCCAAT
The DNA here is from genome assembly GCA_043784745.1 of Hyphomicrobiales bacterium. Taxonomy (GTDB): domain Bacteria; phylum Pseudomonadota; class Alphaproteobacteria; order Rhizobiales; family Beijerinckiaceae; genus JAYVYA01. Next base: position 4,586 of record JAYVYA010000418.1, on the reverse strand, counting down.
CAGGATGACAAAGGTCTGGCCAATTGCCATAACGGCAATGATGGTTGATGAGAGCAGCAGATTTTCAAAATTGATGCGGCTGAAGAACACTGGCGAGGCAAAGGTGAGAATAGCACCGCCAATGAGGATCACAATCAGAAGACCGAGGTCCTGGACCATGTCGATCAAGCCGAACCTGGAGATATAGCCTGGGCCGGGCGTTACGTTGCGTTTCACCGGCGTTGTTTGAACGTTGGACATTGCGATCTTCCTCAACCTGTCGTGGCAAAATTCATGATGGTTTCCGCATTCATCGTGGAGCGGTCGAGCTCGGTGGTGATGCGCCCGGAGCGCATCACCAGCACCCGGTCACTCAGCGCGAGAATTTCGGACAATTCGGATGAAATGAGCAGAATGGCCGTACCGGCTTCGGCCAGACGGACAATGATATTGCTAATGTCAGCTTTCGCGCCGATGTCGACACCCTTGGTCGGCTCGTCAAGAATCAGCAATTTCGGATGACGGGCAAGCCAGCGCGCAAGAATCACCTTCTGCTGGTTTCCGCCTGAAAGCGTGGCGATCGGCACATCCGGCGAAGCCATCTTGATGAACAGGCCCGAAAGAGTTTGCTTGAAAATGCGGTCTTCCCGTGCGCGGGAGATAATGCCGTTGGGGGCAATGTCATCGAGAACCGCCAGCGTTGCATTGGACAAAACACTCAATCCACCGATAAGGGCCTGCTGTCGGCGGTCTTCCGGCAGCAACCCGACCCCGGCGGCAATGGCGGCTGTCGGCCCGCTCGCGGCAATCGGAACGCCATCGATTGAAATGATGCCGGAATCGTAAGGATCCGCGCCAAAAATGCAGCCCGCCGTCTCCGAACGGCCAGCACCGACAAGACCTGACAGGCCGACGATTTCGCCCGCCCGTACCTGAAACGACACATCATTGACGGCCCCGGCCTGCGTGAGGTGGCTTACGTCAAGCACGACCCGACCCAGCGGGCGCGGCAAGGCTTTGACTTCCGTCACCTGCCGGCCAACCATCATCCGGATCACTTTGTCGGCATCAAGCTCAGCGGCCGGCTGACTGCCGACAAAGCACCCGTCACGCAATACGGTGACGCGGTCAGCGATGGCAAAAACCTCCTCCAGCCAGTGCGAGACAAAGACTATCCCGAGTCCCTTGGCCTTGAGTTCATGCACAACCTTGAACAATTGATCAATTTCACGCCCCGAAAGCGAGGTCGTCGGCTCATCCATCACCAAAATCGAGCTATCCTCGGCAATGGCGCGGGCAATCTCGACCAACTGGCCTTCGGCCGGTGACAGGCGCCGCGCCAGTTCGAAGGGTGAGAGGTTGGGAGCGACCTGTTCCAGCACCTCGCGCGCCCGCTGCAGCTGCGCCTTTTTTGAAATGACGCCATAATGCGACGGCCAGCGCCCCAGCATGATGTTTTCGGCAACACTCATGCTGGGCACAAGGTGATGATCCTGATGGATCGTCGCCACACCAGCCTTGTGCGCGGCTGCCGGATTCGCCTGCAGAACATGGCCATTGACCCGGATTTCACCCTGATCCGGCGCGTAGAAACCGGCCATCAGCTTGATAAGAGTCGATTTGCCAGCGCCATTTTCACCGACAAGGGCGTTGACCTCCCCCGCGCGAACTTCAAAGCTGACATCATCCAGCGCCAATACGCCGGGAAAGGATTTTGTCACAGCCTCGACACGCAGAATCACGCGGTGCTTTTGGGCGCCCGGGAGATCTGATGACGGAACCTGAAAAATGGAGGTTTGCATGATGATCCCGCCCTCAGAGAGAAAGTGCAAGTTGTGTGGCTTCAAGAATGACGCCCTGGATCAGGCGCGGCGCGACGCAATCGCCCACACGCTCCAATTGCACATTGGCAAAATCCGCAGAGGCCTGAAGCTGGAGAAACAGATCCTCGCGCGAGCGGCGGCCGATCACCGGCACTACCCAGTCAATGTCCTCCAGCCAAATCTCGTCGCTAGGGATCAGCACATATTTGCCCCAGCCATCGGCATCACCGGAGCTGAAGGTCTTGCCGAGCCTGACCCGGCGTTCGCCGATTTCAAGGAGCACCAGCGAAGGACGCAACTCGATGCCTTTGATGGCGGCGCGACGGTAGAATAATGTGCGGTTGCCGCTCTCCAGATCTTCTCCGATCAGGCTGTGCGAGGCGATGATGGTGACCTTGCAGCCAAGATCGGCAAGATATTCGCCGGTGCCAGCCGCTTCCCAATGGCCGTTCTCGTCAATCACCAGCACATGGCCGGAAGGCTTGACCGCGCCCGACATCACATCATCCGACGATACAACAAAGCCCTGATCGAGCCCCTCGATGTCGGGAAGAATCGAACGGCCCAAGCCCTCCGAGATGGACGAGCCGCCACGGAACGGAAGATTGGGCTCTGAACCGGTTGCAACCACGATCACATCGGCGCTGAAGCTTTTGAGCAGGTTAGGTGTCGCCACAATATTGCGGCGGATGATGACGCCATGTTCTACTGCAGAAGCTTCGAGATGAGAGACGACCTCACCCACCAGCTGATGTTCAGGTTGTAAGGCAGCATAGCGCAACTGCCCGCCCAGAACCGACTCGCGCTCCAGCACGGTGACGGAATGGCCACGCCGCGCCGACATCTCGGCCAGTTTGAGGCCTGCCGGGCCACCGCCGACGACAACTATATGCTTCGGCTCGGCCGTCCTGCCGATATAACGCTCATTCAATATGCCCTCGCGCCCAGCGGAGGGGTTCTGGACGCAGCGGATGCCCTTTTCCTGCCCAACCTGAAAGATGCAGGCATCATTGCAGGCAATGCAGATGCGCACCAGATCGCCGCGTCCGGCCCTGAGCTTGTTGGGTGTATCCGGATCAGCGATGAGCTGGCGAGCCATGCCGATCATGTCCGCTTCGCCTAGTCGCAGGATTTCCTCGCCGCGCGCCGGCGGACTAATGCGGCCGAAGGCGATGACCGGCAGTTTGGTGGCGTGCTTCAAGGCTTTGTTCAAGCGCTCGAAATCGGCGGTCTGGACACCGGCCGGCGGAATTTCCATCCAATAGGAGGAAAAAGACCCAGCATCGGAGTTGAAATAATCGACAAGGCCGGTTGCTTCCAGCGCGCGCACCATCCGCAGGCCATAGTCAAGGCCATAGCCAAAGGCGGTGAACTCATCTAGGCAGATTCTCACGCCAATGGGCGGCACATCGCCGATCGCCTTGCGGACGGCCTCCAGCACCTCGAACGACAGGCGCATGCGGTTTTCAAACGATCCGCCATAGCCATCTGTGCGCCGGTTAAAGAAGGGCGAGGCAAAGGAGCGCAACAGGCCATCGTGTGCAATCTTGATTTCAATGCCGTCATATTCGGCTTCAATGGCATTGCAGGCGCTGATGGCAAAGCCATCAATCGTGGAGCGGATATCCGCTGCATCCATGGCTTTGGTCGAGAAATGGCTGGAGGGCTCCGCCATCTGAGTCGGCGCCCACATCAGCTGCGGCGGATGCTCCAGCGAAGTATGGCCGCCATGGGTTAATTGCGAGAATATTCTGGCGCCATTGTCGTGAACCGCCCCGGTGATCTTGCGCAGGCCCGGAATGATCGCCGGATCCCATGCGTTAAGAAAGCGCCGGGACATTTTTCCGGTGGGATGGATGGCCTGGCTTTCCGTAACGATCAGCCCGGCGCCTCCCCGCGCCCGTTCCTCAAAATAGGCGACATGCTCATCGGTGGGCATGCCTTCGAGGGAGCCCAGCGCCGTGAAATGCGGCTGGAAGACAAATCGGTTGCGGATCTCGACGCTGCGGATAAGCAGCGGGCTGAACAACAATGGATATGGATTGGCCTTGGCCGTTGCCGCGCTCGTCATAATTTCCACCCTGCATCAGCGCACTTGGCTTCAGGCCTTCCGGCTCAAGAGGCTCTTGAGTTCAGCGCTTTTTGTTAATCGTTTACGTCAAAATTATGAAGTGGACCGGCGAACAAGTCTACAGGGTTAATTTTGAATTTTGTCCAATTTGGATAAAAGTAAAACTGAAATTTGCCTCGATTCTTCGATAAAAGTCGACAAATATTGCGACAATTGAGAGGGAAAACATGAATATTATCGAATTCTTTTAAATCTGGATTGATTGCTTAAGACACGACAGCAAAATAAAAGCGCAGCCATTACCGTCCAGAAGCCCGAAATAGATCCAAATTTCATTCATTTTCGGTACTTTTCCCGAAATTGAAAAAAACGTTTAACTCGGTGCTTTACAGTGTGCGCCAGCTTATTTAATGAATCTGTCAATTCTGGACGTCGCAAGTCCGCGCCAAACCCTGCCGAACGGGCGTTCACGCGCCGGGCTACGTGACGCTAACCCGAAAAGAAAATGATATGGCAACCATTCACGATGTAGCGCGAGCAGCCAATGTCTCTGTGGCTACGGTTTCGCATGTGATCAACAAGACGCGGAACGTACGACCGGAAACGCGTGCGCGCGTTCTAGCGGCTGTGGATCAGCTGAAATATCGCCGTGACGGAGTGGCGCGCAGCCTCCGGCAAAACAAGACCGGCACAATCGGAGTTCTGATTTCAGA
>JAYVYA010000417.1:0-2127 GCA_043784745.1 Hyphomicrobiales bacterium | reverse complement strand
CGCAGCCAGTATGCCGCCTTGCTTGCCGACTTTGTTGCCAGCCAAATGGTCACACCGCTCGCCGCCCCGGTGCCGGTCGCGGTGGAACTTCAGGCTGACCCCGGCGACACCGCGCGCATGAGAGCAGCCTGAGGTTCATTTCATTGGCCCGCAGCGGGGGTGGCACCATTCGCTTCAGGTCCCCTTGACCACCACCAGCACGACAATCACAATCATCAGCACTGTCGGTAATTCGTTGACCATCTTGAAGAAATAGGCCGTGCGGGTGTTGCGGTCCCCGGCAAATTTCTTGACCTGTGCGGCGAAGAAACCGTGCAGGCCCGACATGGCCAGCACCATCAACAGCTTGCCATGCAACCAGCCTGCGCTGAAAAACCCGGCTTGCCAGGCCAGCCACAGGCCTGTGGCCCAGGCCACCAGCATGGCGGGCGTCATAATGTAGCGCAACAGGCGGCGCTCCATCACCTTGAAGGTTTCGCTTTGCTGCGATCCGCCGGGCGCATCAACATGGTAGACAAACAGGCGCGGGAGATACAGCATGCCCGCCATCCACGCCATATCGGCGATAATGTGCAGCGCCTTGATCCAGAGATAGAGACTTTGCATGTTGCCTCACCCCGCCCGGCGCAAGCGCGCCAGCAATTGCTCGACATGGGCGAGCGGTGTGTGCGGCAGAATGCCGTGGCCCAGATTGAAAATGTGGGGACGGTTGCGCAGGGCGTGGAGGATGTAATCCACCGCCCGATCCTGCGCCGCGCCGCCGGCAACCAATGCCAGCGGGTCGAGATTACCCTGCAGGGTAATGCCGGTTTCCACCGCCTGGTCGGCCCAGGCGGGGTCAATTGCCGTATCGAGGCCGAGCACCCGCACGCCAAGCGCCCTTGCGCAAGCTGGCAGCCGCGCACCGGCCCCGCGCGGAAAAGCGATGATCGGCACATCGGGAAATTCCGCCCGCACCAGATCCACCATCGCCCGCACGGGGGCAAGGCACCAGCGCTCAAACTCGCCCGCCGGGAGCACGCCAGCCCAGGAATCAAAAATCTGCACCGCATCCGCCCCGGCCCTGATCTGGCCGCAGAGATAGGCGGCGGAGATTTTCACCAGCTTGTCGACCAGCGTCTGGAACAGGTCAGGATGGCGATAGGCATAGAGCCGGGCCGGGGCCTGGTCCGGCGTGCCATGCCCGGCAATCATGTAGCTGGCCACCGTCCACGGCGCGCCGCAAAACCCGATCAATGCCGTTGCATCGGGCAGCGCAGCGCGGGTGAGCGCCAGCGTCTCAAACATGGCAGAGAGCCGGCCCTGCACATCGCTCTCGTGCAATGCCCCAATTTCGGCCTCGCTGGCGACAGGCTCCAGTTTGGGCCCCTCGCCCGTCTCGAACCAGACTTTCTGGCCCATCGCATCGGGCACCACCAGAATATCGCTGAACATGATGGCAGCATCAAAGCCAAAGCGGCGGATGGGTTGCAGCGTCGCTTCCGCCGCCAGTTTGGGACTGTAGCAGAATTCCAGAAACGACGGTGTTTTGGCGCGAATTTCCCGGTATTCGGGCAAATAGCGCCCCGCCTGGCGCATCAGCCACACGGGCGGGCGGACCAGCTGTTCGCCAGCCATGGCCCGCAAAAATGGCTTGGTCATCTCAACTCCCGGATTTTGACCCATTACCATAAGGCCTTCTGTACAATTTTCTCCAGCAGGCGGGCTCCCAGCGCCCGCCCGAGCGCATCGGCGTCGGCCAGCGCGGCGCTGGCGCTCTCCTCGACCATCTGGCGGCCATCCAGCGAATAGGCCCGCCCAAGCAGATTCAGTCTCCCGCCGTTGCGGGTGGCATGGAGCGCCAGCGGGTTGGCACAATCGGCATTCATCGCTTCCAGCGCGGCGCGTTCGGCCTGCCAGACAATCGCCGTGTCCGGCAGCACGAGCCGCTGTTCGATCAGCCCGCACACCATCTCGTCCTCGCGGCGGCATTGCGCCACGATAATCGCCTGGTTGACGCAGGGCAGCATGTCGTCTACCGCGAAAAACTCGCGGCTGTCGAGCAGATGCTGCGGCACCAGCCGACCCAGCCGCGCGACGCCGGCGGCGGCCAGCACCACACCATCAACGCCGCGCCTGTCCATCGTC
>JAYVYA010000416.1:0-10854 GCA_043784745.1 Hyphomicrobiales bacterium | reverse complement strand
CAATTGCGCGTGTTTGACGCGGCGGGCCAGATCAACCTTGAGCCAGTAGGCGGGATAATGGCGGGCCGCATAGGCGTCAAATTCCGGATCGGACCAGCCGGGCAGGGCCTTGCGCAATTCCTCCTGCCGCGCTGCCACCCGGCGCTTGCGGTCAATGGCGGAATGGCCGCCAGCCAGCACCACCTCGGTCTCCCAGTAGAGCGTGCGCAAAAGTTCGCCCTTCCAGCCATTCCAGACGCCGGGGCCGACGGCCCGGATGTCGCAAACCGTCAGCACCAGCAGCAGCTTCAGCCGCTCCAGCGTCTGCACCACACCGGCAAACTGGTCGACCGTGCGCGGGTCGGCCAGATCGCGGCCCTGGGCGACATTGGACATCACCAGGTGGTTTTCAACCAGCCAGACCACGGTTTCCGTCTCCACTTCGGTGAGACCCAGACGCGGGCACAGCTTGCGGGCGACAAGCGCTCCGGCAATCGAATGGTCTTCCGGCCGGCCCTTGGCAATATCATGCAGGAACAGCGCCACATGCAGCGCGGTGCGGCGCTGGAGGGTTGGCAAAATATCGCTGGCCAGCGGATGGTCTTCCTTCAGGCGGCCCGATTCAATCCCGGCGAGAATGCCAACCGCCCGCAGCAAATGCTCGTCCACCGTGTAATGATGATACATGTTGAACTGCATCATCGCGACAATGCGGCCAAAATCGGGGATGAAGCGACCGAGCACGCCCGCCTCATTCATCAGCCGCAGCACGGTTTCCGGCGAATTGCGCGAGGTCAGCAGCTCGACAAACAGCCGGTTGGCCTCCGGGTTTTCGCGCAGCGCCGGCGTAATCCGCTTGAGCGCCAGCGTCACCAGCCGGGTCGCGTCGGGATGAATGGCGAGGCCTGTTTCATCGGCCAGATGAAACAGGCGGACCAGATTGACCGGATCCGTCTCGAACGCATCCGGAATCGCCACCGAAATCCGGTCATTGTCGATGACAAAATCGCCCTTCACCTGCGCCAGCTTGCGGCGGCGGAAGCGGCCAATGAAGCGGTCGAGCATGGCGCGGGGCTTGGCCTGCCGCTCCTCCAGTGCCGCGCAGACGATGGCGGTGAGGTCCCCCACTTCTTTGGCCACCAGAAAATAATGCTTCATGAACCGCTCGACTGCGTCCAGCCCGGCATGGGTGACATAGCCAAGACGCATGGCAATGGCGCGCTGCTGGTCAAAGCTCAGCCGGTCCTCGGCGCGGCCGGTGACAAAATGCAGGTGGCAGCGCACGCACCACAGAAATTCCTCGCAGCGCAGGAACAAGCCATATTCCCGGCGGGTGAAAACGCCCGCCGCCACCAGCTCCGCCGCATCGCGGACGCGGCAGGCATATTTGGCAATCCAGAACAGGGTGTGGAGATCGCGCAGGCCGCCCTTGCCTTCCTTGACATTGGGCTCGACCAGATAGCGCGAGGAACCAGCTTTGGTAACCCGCTGGTCGCGCTCGGCCAGCTTTGCCGCGACAAACTCCCTCGCCGAATAAGCGACGATCTCCTTGTCGAACCGGTCGATGAGGGTGTTGAACAGGGCAGGATCGCCATGGACCAGCCGGGCTTCCAGAATGGTCGTGCGGATGGTCATGTCCTCGCGGGACCGGCGCAGGCATTCCTCGACGGAGCGTGTCGCATGGCCAATTTTCTGGCGCAAATCCCACAGCACATATAGAATGGCCTCAACCACCCGCTCGCTCCCCGGGGTCGAGCGGGCCGGGAGCAGGAACAGCAGGTCAATATCGGAGCCGGGGGCCAGCGTGCCCCGCCCGTAGCCGCCTACGGCCAAAATGCACAGCCGCTCGCCCGACCTGCTGGCGGGCGGATGCACATGGGTGATGGCATAGTCATGAATGGCGCAGATCAGGTCATCTTCCAGCTGCGAAATATGGGCAGCGCAAACCAGGCCGCGCCCGTTGTTTTCCAAAGCGGCGCGAATCAGCGCCAGGCCATGGTTGAATGCGGCGCGAAAAATCTCGACAGCGGCCTGGCGGAACGACTTTTCGTCGCGGTGAGACATCCGTAGGGCGGCAATGTCGCGGGCAATGCCGGCCTGGTTCAGTCCGGATGTGCGGTCGGACACGGGGCGGGCGCGGCGGCGGGAGGCAGAAGCGGCAACAGTCATTGCGCTGGTTTAGCACAGGCAACGCGTTTGGCGAGCCTGCGCTTTGGCTGTCCAGCCACCCGAAGCGGGCACCCCGGGGTTCGCAAGTGTCGCACGATATGCGGACCGGAAGGTTCGCGTTCCGGGAAACGCCGCCCTGCGACCTTGCGTGCGTCCGCAAGCAAGCTGATCTACCGCCGCTTGCCGAATACCGGCGGCCCCGCCGGGCGGGCCATGGCCATTTGGCCACCGCAGCGAGCGCCGGAACCTCCCCGGCGTAAACGGCCTTTTCCCTTTCGCCAAGATTGATGATCAGCGTCAAGCCCGGCATAAGCGCAACCACGACATGCTCGAGCATGGTCAGACAATAATGGCGGCGACCCATGCGCCCGCGCGGTATCATGCTTTCATAGACCGTCAACGTGCAGTGCACCCGCTCTCCTCCCGGACGCTAAAGCCCATTCCTCAAGTTTCACCGCCCTACCGGAACGGCGGCTCGTCAAAGCTGCGTAATTTCCTGGAATGAAGCGTGTCCCTGTTGCGCTTCAGCAAATCAATCGCGGCCAGGCCGATTTGCAGATGCTCGGCCACAGCGCGCTCGTAAAACGCATTGGCGGCACCGGGCAGCTTGATTTCGCCATGCAGCGGCTTGTCGGACACGCACAGGAGCGTGCCATAGGGCACGCGCATCCGGAAGCCTTGCGTGGCAATCGTGCCCGATTCCATATCCACAGCAATGGCGCGGGACATGTTGATGCGGCGGCGCTCCTGAGTGAAGCGGAGCTCCCAGTTGCGGTCATCATAAGTAACGACGGTGCCGGTGCGCAGCCGCTTCTTCAGCGCCTCGCCATGATCGCCCGTAACCGCCGCCGCCGCCTGCTGCAGGGCCACCTGCACTTCGGCCAAAGCGGGGATCGGCACCCCGGTGGGGATAATGTCATCGAGGATATGATCCTCGCGCAGGTAGCCGTGGGCCAGCACGTAATCGCCGATGTTCTGGGTTTGCCGCAAGCCGCCGCAATGGCCCACCATAAGCCAGCAATGCGGGCGCAGCACGGCCAGATGATCGGTGATGTTTTTCGCATTGGCCGGGCCAACGCCAATGTTAAACAGGGAAACACCCTTTTCGCCACGCGCCGTAACATGGTAGCCCGGCATCTGGAAGCGGTGCCAGGTGACGCCGGCAATCAGCGCTTCGGCCTGCGCCAGCGGCATTGAGCCGTCAATCAAAACATTGCCGGGCAGGATCAGCCTGTCGTAGGGACCATTGGCGCGCACCTGCTCCAGCCCCCAGCGGACGAATTGATCGACATAGCGGTGATAATTGGTCAGCAATATCCACGGCTGGATGCTGCGCCAGTCCGAGCCGGTGTAATGCACCAGGCGGCGCAGCGAATAATCCACCCGCACCGCATCAAACAGGGCCAGAGGCAGCGGCTGTCCGGGTGCGCCAATCCATTGGCCATCGGCAATCTCGTCGCCAATGTTGGTGAGCATCGGCACGGGAAAATGCCGCGCCAATTCGGCGGAGGTGACGCCGTTACGTCCAAGTTCGTCGCCGGTTTCCAGCACATAAGGATAGGGAATTTCCTGGCCGCCCGGGCCGGTTTCCAGCGTTGCGCCATATTCCTGCGTCAATGGCCGCAATTGCTCCAGCAGATAGGCGCGGAAAGCGGCGGGGTGGGTGACGCTGGTGGCATAGACCCCCGGCCCCTGAAACTTGGCAAACGCCCGGCGCACGATTGGCGGGGTGCCATTGGCGGCATAGGTGACGCGCAATTCGGGGTAACGGAATTGCGCGCGGGTTTCAGGCGATGGCGGCGCGCCGGTATCGAAAAAGACGTCGAGAGCCGTCCGCAAGGCCTGGGTGGCGCTGGCGTGCAGGCGCGCCAGCGCGTCAATCGCCTCCTCCGGGCTGCTGGCCAATTGCATTGGCTGAACCAAATCATTCCCTCCCTGATCATTGCAGCACAATTGGCAGAAGCGCCCGCCAAGGTCCACCTGCTTTGTGGGACCCATGAAAAGCCTTGAAGCCGTCATGTGAAGGGAATATGGCTGCCGCATCGCGAAACGGTCGCTGCCCCCCGCCAAATGAGGAAATCCCAATGTCCCTGCTCCTGACACAAGCCTCTCTCGCCCCCTTCACCCAAACCCTCAATGCCATGTCCATATGGCTCGACAAGGCTGAAGCATTGTGCGTCGCCAAAAAGGCCGATGGTGCCGTGCTGGCCGCCACCCGCCTCGCCCTGGACATGCTGCCACTGTCGCGACAGGTGCTGATTGCCTGCGATTTTGCCAAAAACACTCCGGCCCGCCTCGCAGGGATTGAACCGCCGAAGTTTGAGGACAATGAGAAAACCTTGCCGGAACTGAAGGCGCGGATTGCAAAAACGCTGGCCTATATTCAGACCGTTCCCGCCAGCGCTGTGGATGCCGGCGGCACGCGCGAAATCAACTTCCCCATGGGTCCGCAGAACAAGGGGACGATGAAGGGCGCGGATTATCTGGCGCATTACGCCATGCCCAACTTCTACTTCCACTCGTCGATGACCTACGCCATCCTGCGCCATTGCGGCGTGGAGCTCGGCAAGCGGGATTTCATGGGCGCTGTGCCAGGCCTGACCATGCAGGGAGCGTGAGGCCATGACCATCCAGCGCATTGGCCTTGGGCCGCGCATGAGCAAGGCGGTGGTGCATGGCACCACCGTCTACCTGGCCGGGCAGGTGGCCGAAAAAGCCGCAGGCAAGAGCGTTGGCGAACAGACGCAGGAGATTTTGGCGATCATTGACGGATTGCTGGCGCAGGCCGGCACGGACAAGACTAAAATCCTGTCCTGCAATATCTGGCTGGTGGATATCGGCACCTTCAGCGAAATGAACGCCGAATGGGACAAATGGGTGCCCGCCGGGCACACCCCGGCACGGGCAACTGTGGAGGCCAGGCTGGCGGCGGCCCAATACAAGGTTGAGATTGCGGTGATTGCGGCGGTGTAAGGGGGAGCGTGGGACCGCGCCCTTCCAGTGCGCCCGTGCCGCCGCAGGATGTTGGGAAACCTGCAATACGATACGCTCCGGACCGGCGCACTGGAAGTGCGCGGTCCGGGGTCATTACCTCGCAATAAACGTCCCGAACGCTCTCGGGCCGTCGCCTACGGATACTTTCCCCACCACTTTCATCGTTGCCACATCAATCACCTGCAATTCATTGGCGAACCAGCAGGCAACGTAGACGGTTTTGCCGTCGGGGCTGGCATCAATGCCTTCGGGGTAATCGCCAACAGGGAGTGTCGCCAGCGGCTCCAGACTTGCCAGATCAAACACCGAGACGGAATCGGCATATTGGTTGGTGACAAAGCCGCGCCCGCCGGCCAGAGCCACCGCATAAGGGCGCTTGCCGACCTTGACCGTGCCGACCAGCTTTTGCGATGCAATGTCAATAATGCTGACGCTGTCGGACCCGACATCGGCGGTATAGGCACGCTGGCCTTCGCCATCAATGGTGACGCCAAAAGGCCGCTCGCCGACTTTGACGATGCCCACCCGCCTGAGGGTTGCGGCATCGACAATCGAGACCTGATTGTCATCGCGGTCGGCGGTGAGAAACAGCTTGCCGTCCGGCGTGAAAGCAATGCCGGAGGGCGATGCGCCGACTTGCGCCGTGCCGGTGACCATTGCGCTCACCGGGTCAATCTCCACCACAAGCGCCGAAAACCAGTCGGCCACGTAAACCCGGCTACCGCCCGGTGCTACCGCAATGCCAAGCGGGCCACCTTCCACCGCTACGCGGCGCAACACCTTGCGGGCGGGCACATCGATGACGCTGACAAACTTGCCTTCCGGACTGGTGACATAAGCAAAGGCCCCGTCCCGCGCCATGGCAATGCCTGCCGGCTTGCCGCCGATGGGCAGAGTAGCCAGCGCCTTGCGGGTGGCGAGATCAACAATGGTGAGATCATCGCTGTTCTGGTTGGTGACAAAAGCGGTTTGTGCCTGCGCGCCGGGCAAGGCCAGCATCAGCGCCAGCCAAAACCCGCTTGCCCGCCTCACGAACCCTGCTCAAGCTTCTTTTTCAGCGCATCCAGCCCGGCGCGGTAGAGTCCGCTGACGGCCTTGATCGCGGCTTCATCGCTCAACTCGGGTGGCGGGTCGTTGTTGGGATAGCCGCGATAGAAAGCGCCGCGCCATTCCACGCTGGACTTGCCGCCCCCCGCATCGCTGACGCTGATCTGCGAGGAATAATTATTGACCGGCAACACCTTCACATCCACACTTTCCATGCGGGAGCCGTAGCTCCGGTCTTCGGCGCTGTATTTCACCAGCATTTCCTCCAGCACGCCGCCGCCCTGCAAGGTCAGTTTTCGAACGGCCTTGTCGGGAATATTGCCGTCACTGCCCTCGGTTTTGGCAAACGCGGGATGCCAGCTCATGTCCTGAAAATTGCCAATGACCGCCCAGACCTTGTCGGAGCTGGCGTTGATATCGACCTTTTCCGTGACCTTTTGGCGCGATGGGCCATGGGCAAAAGCTGGCCAGGGCAGCAGGGCGGCGCTGGCCGCCAGCAGGTTTCGCCGGTGCATCATCTTGGTCTCCATTGTCTATTTAGGCGAGAATGCCACGCCCCAGGGGAAGGAGCCAACCTGAATCGATTTCAGCACTTTCAGGCTGGCCACATCTATCACCGACACATCATTGGACACGCCATTGGTGGACCAGACCTGCTTCTGGTCCGGCGTGAAGGCCAGTTGCCAGACGCGTTGGCCCACCAGCAGGTATTTCACCACTTTCCGGGTCGCCGTATCAATCACCGCCACGCGGTTGGCCGGGCCGAGGGCGACAAAGGCCAGCTTGCCGTCCTGCGTGAAGCGGATGCCGACCGGCTGGATCGCCTCTTTGGCCAGACCCGGCACTTCAAACGTGATTTTCTGGCTGATGGTGAATTTCACCGGGTCAATCACGCTGATGGTGCCGCCGACTTCCGCCGAGACCCAGAGTTCCGAGCCGTCCGGCTTGAATTCGGCATAGCGCGGGCGGGCATCCACCAGCACATTGGCGATGATCTGGCGCGTCGATGTGTCGATCACATGCGCCATATTGGTGGTTTCGGAGGTGTTGACCAGATATTTGCCATCGGGGCTGAGCGCCATGCCTTCGGGCTCGACGCCCACCGGGATTTCGGCAATCACCTTGCGGGTTTCGGCGTCAATGGCGGTAACGAGATTGTCGTTTTCGTTGGACAGATAGATGATTTTGCCATCCGCGCTGAGGATCAGCAATTCCGGATCGGGGCCGGAAGGCATGTCGCCATCGGCTTCCAGCGTTTTGGCGTCAATAACGCGAATGGTGTCGTCATCACCAAGGCAGACAAAAATCTTCGCGCCATCCTTGCTGACGGCAATGCCGCGCGGGCGCTGGCCAACCTTGACGGTTTTGGTCACGACCAGCTTTTCGGTGTCGATCACCGTGATGGTATTGCCCTTCTCGTTCGAGACATAGGCAGTGTAGGCAGCGGCTGGCGCGGTGCCCAAAGCCGCAACAAGCGCGCTGGCGGCGACGGAGCTGGTCAATTTTTTCATGCGATGCTGCCTCTTGCAGGTCTGGCGTTTGCAGAAAACAATCTAGCCGGATCGGGCAACCGGGCAAGGTGAATCGCACGCGACATTGGGCGGGGGCTTGTGCGGAAGGATTTGCTTGGCTAGTTTCCTGCCCAAGCAGCGCGCATGCGCCCAACGATTCAGGGGAGCCCGAAAATGAAAAAGCTTGTTTTGGCCGCAGCTCTGGCTGCATCCGCAGCGATCCTGTCGGGTGGCACGCCGGCGCTTGCTGCCGCCAAGGGCATCCGCTTCTGGAATCTGGCCAGTGTTACCATCGCCAAATTCTACATGGCACCGGCCGACACCGGCAAATACGGGGCCAACCAGTGTGAAAATGACCGCGACGGCACGGTGAGCCCGGACGAGCGGCTGAAGATTACCAATGTGACGCCCGGCACTTATGATGTGAAACTGGCGACCGACAAGGGCAAGGTGTGTATTGTCAAGGGGCTAAAGGTCGATGCGGATGCCGTGTTCTCGATTGAGGACAAGGACCTGACCAATTGCAACAAGTGAGCTCCGAAACCAGGATGCTGCGCGCGTGCCTGACCGGATGCTTTGCTTTGGGACTGATTGCCGCACCTGCGGCTCTGGCGGCTTCCGCCAAGCCCCGGGCAGGCGATGATTTTTCCCTGCCCGATGACAAGGAAGCCAAGTTCGAAGCCGATACGGCGGATGTTTTTGGCTTTTCCGATGGCACGGACACCAGTTCCCAGGGCGAGCGCGAGCTGGGCGGGCAAATCCAGAGCCGGTTCGGCAAGCGGGTGCTCAACCCGCAGAATGATCCGCCAGGCAAAGGCCGCTATGGCGTGCTGGCCTACCAGCTCAGCCTGCAATATGGCGTGACCGACGATTTCTCGATCGAAACCTCGGTGTTTCAGGATGCGCGCCATGTCCGGCGGGTGCCGGACATGGCCAATAGCTCCAAAAGCCAGTTCAACGGCGCGTCGGTCCAGTTCAAATACCGGCTGCTGGAGCGCACGCGCGAAAGCCGCTACGGACTGGCCCTGCAGTTTGAGCCACGATATTCCCGCATCGACGATCATGATGCCAGCCGTGGCGACAGCTTTAAGGGCGAAACCAAGCTGTTGTGGGATGCACGGCTGATTGACGGGCTGCTGTGGTATGGTGGCAACCTGACTTGGGAGCCGGAAATCCGGCGCTCCAAGGCTACCGGTGTGTATGCGCGCCAGTCTGGACTTTCGGTTTCACAGGCCCTTTCAATCCGGGTGCTGGAAAACGCCTATGTCGGCGTCGAGGCGATCTATTCGCGCCAGTATGACGGGCTGGCGTTCCGGAATTTCCAGACGCAGGCGCTGTCGGTTGGCCCGACCTTCCAGTACAAGTTCAACAAGGGCTTTTTCATCGCCGCCGCCTACCAGATGCAGGTCTGGGGCCATGAGAAAGGCGACAATACCCATGGCCTCGACCTGAACAATTACGAGCGGCATTATGCCAAGGTGAAATTCGGGCTGACTTTTTAGGAAGCTGCGCCCGGACTCCCGGCTTTACGCCGCTGCGCCCGTGCCAATCGGGCAAGAGACGCCGGTGCCGCCAAGGCCGCAATAGCCGCGCGGGTTTTTGGCGAGATATTGCTGGTGGTAGTCCTCGGCATAATAGAATGTCGGCGCTTCAATGATTTCCGTAGTGATGGGCCCTATCCGGCGTGCTGCCAGCGCGCTGCCATAAATTTCCCGCGAGGCATTTGCCGCCGCCAGCTGCGCCGGGCTGGTGGCATAAATGCCCGAGCGGTATTGCGTGCCAGTATCGTTGCCCTGGGCCATGCCCTGCGTCGGGTCATGGCTTTCCCAGAACACTTTTAAAAGCTGTTTATAGGAGATGATTTTGGGGTCAAATGCCACCAGCACCACCTCATTATGACCGGTAAGGCCGGTGCAGGTTTCGTCATAGGTCGGGTTGGGCGTGGTGCCGCCGGCATAGCCAACCGCCGTCGTGTAGATACCCGCACCCAGTTCCCAAAACTTCCGCTCCGCGCCCCAGAAGCAGCCCAAGCCGAACATTGCCGTCTCGATGCCGTCGGGAAACGGCGGCTGGAGCGGATGGCCGTTGACGAAATGGCTGCGGGCGGTGGGGATTGCCTGCGACCGGCCGGGCAGCGCTTCATGCGCGGCGGGCAGGGCGGTGCGTTTGCGAAACAGCATGGGTGCCTCCTGATGTTATCCAGCAATTTATGCCATGCCAGCCGCCATGCCAGTAGCAAGCGCTTCACATTTGCGTCAGGGCCGGGCGGAAAAACCGATTTTCGGCTCGCGCCGCCGGGTGGCCAGCACCAGCATGATGCCGGGCGCAACCAGCACGATCCACAGCGGAGCGGCCAGGACTCCCAGCGCCACGGGGTCCCACAGCAGGGGGCTGAGACGGGCGATGGCCGGCTGAAGACTTGCAAATTTGGGGCCCAGCACCTGTTGCGAAACTTCGCCAAGGCCGGCCATGCTGACCTCGCCCGCCGCAATCGAGCGGGTGCCGTCCACCACCAGCGTTACAAAGCCGCCAGCCAGCGCCAGAATGCCGAGAATGCGAAGCAGGATACGGAACATTTGGCCTCCAGAGCCGCTGGTTGATATTCGCTTGCGGGACGTTTCCCACCCGGTCCACTCCGGGTCGCGTGAAGCAGAATTGAAAAAAATAATTGCGCACAACAGATTATTTTTTGCAGGTGCGCATTGTGCGTGGCGCAGCCGACTAACCAGGGTCAAGACTAACTATCTGTTTTTTAGTGGACATGCCAGTCCTTGCGGCCCCAAAGCACGCGATTTGGCGCAGGAACCGCCAAGTGCACCAAGGGCTGGCGTAATTTAAATTTTGTGCTAGGCTTTTTTTTGAAGGGGAACCACCCTTCTTTCACGGGACTGAAACACAGGAGAGCCACATGGCCTGGACCACACCAATCGTAACCGAAGTCTGCATCGGCATGGAAGTTACCAGCTACGAATCCGCAGAATTCTGAAAACTCTGGTCAGTCCGCCGCTTTGGCGGAGTGTGAGTGTTGCAACGTGCAGATCAAAGTTTTAGGCTCTGCGGCAGGTGGCGGTTTTCCTCAATGGAATTGCCGGTGCCCGACATGCCAACTGGCCTGGAACCAGGATCCGCGCGTTAAACCCCGCACACAGTCGAG
>JAYVYA010000415.1:0-3847 GCA_043784745.1 Hyphomicrobiales bacterium | reverse complement strand
ACTGCAAAACTTCGCGGTGCCGGAACCTTTGGCACAATCCTTGGCACGCTGGCGCAAGCGGCGATCTTGCCGACCTGAAATAGGGGTGGGTAATTACAGGTGCTCCCATCTCACGGCAAGAGCAGCCTTAAGTTATCTTTTTACCAAGGTATTGATCATAAGCTATTGGTTCTAACAGATAAGGGCAAAAATCTCGGCAAGTTCGCAATTCTAAAAGAAGGAAATTTAAAATCTAAGATCTCCACTCCATTTCTAGGGGATGACGCGTTCACGATGTATTCGCTTAAGGCGACGGTATCAGGAGATTGCCAACTTCTTGGAGAGACGGCCAAGGCGACACAGCCTGACGCAAGGTACTTAAACTTTGTCATGACCCCGTGCTATTTTGGACGTCCCGGTGGTTATCAAAATTTTTATTTTGGCTTTATTGCGGACGGGATGCATTGTAAAGTTGATATTTTTAATTGGAACGAAAAAAAGAATTTTTCTCTAAATAAATGTGATGCAAAATCGCTTAATTTGATGCCAGAGTTTGTTTTTATTTCACCTGACCAGGACGATCTTGAATTAGCGACAAGAGTTTATTATGCCACAAAGTGGTGGGACAATATTGATTTTTAGTATTGCTAGGCTCAGGCCTCATTAAACTACCGGATTCCCTTGCACTGTGAATTGTGATTCCCTGTCCTTCAGGAGGACGGAATCATGAGTGATTTGTTTTGGCTTTCGCCAGCGCAGCTTGACCGGATCAAGCCATATTTTCATTGTCACGCGGGATCGCACGAGTGGATGACCTGCGTGTGGTGAGCGGGATCATCCATGTCATCCGCAACGGACTGCGCTGGCGCGATGCGTCGCCCCAATACGGGCCACACAAAACCCTTTACAACCGCTTCATCCGCTGGAGCCGTCTGGGTGTTTTCAACAAGGCTCCGGTTGCACGGATTTACTAGCTCGTGCCCTTGTGCTAACACCATAGTGGCGCAGGCCATGTCCCGGTAGCTCAGCAGGATAGAGCAATGGTTTCCTAAACCATAGGTCAGGGGTTCGAATCCCTTCCGGGACGCCAATTCCCTTGTTTTGACAGGCTTGCGTTCGGCCAAGCCCTGTTGCTTGCGCCGCGTCCCCTCAACGGGGGCTGGCAGCGAGGCTTGTGGCAAAGCCGTGGAAATTTAGCGCAGGTGCAAATGCTTGTTTTGCCGGGTCATTCCCGGCACTGTGCCACGTCGCGGGGGCAAGGAGCGGGCATGGGTATCGAACTTCCAAAGCAGGCGGGCACCCTTTGACACAGCGACTGTCTTGCACGGGAAGCGTGATCTTGTAATTTAGATCCTGCGGGCGGGGATGCCCGCATTCCCGGGGTATCTTATGGCCTATGATCTCGACGCCTTCCGCCGCGCCATCGGCTTGGTCAAAACCGAAACCAGTCCGGCGCTGGTCAAGCAGAAGAGCCGCGATTTCTACTGGTATTCGCCGGTGCTGAAACGCCAGCTGGACCACGTCACCGCCGACATCCTGGTCTCGCCTGTCAGCGAGGCCGAAGTGATTGCTGTGCTGAAAGCCGCGTTCGCCCTTGGTATTCCCGTTACCCCGCGCGGCACTGGCACCGGCAATTACGGGCAGGCCATGCCGCTTTCGGGTGGCATATTGCTCAATCTGGCGGAGATGAACGCTGTGAAGCACATTGCGCCGGGCCGGGTCATCTGCCAGCCGGGAGCGGTGATGGCGCAGATTGATGCCGCCACCCGCGCCCATTCGGCACAGGAACTGCGGATGCACCCCTCCACCTACAACACCGCCTCGATTGGCGGCTTCATCGCGGGCGGTTCGGGCGGCGTCGGCTCGATCAACTGGGGGGGCCTGCGCGATTTTGGCAACATCCTGCGCCTGCGCGTGGTGACAATGGAAGCCGAACCGCGCATCCTCGAACTCACCGGCGCGGACCTGCACAAGGTGGCCCATGCCTATGGCACCAACGGCATTATCACCGAAACGGAAATGCCGCTGACCGCAGCCTGTGACTGGGTGGACGTGATTGCGGGCTTTGATTGCTTTGCCGAGGCTGCGGCTTTCGGCAATGCCTTGGGCGAGCAGGATGGTATCCTCACCAAGCTCATCTGCCCTGTGGCTGCTCCAGTGCCGCAAAACTATTTTCTGCGTCACCGCAAATTCATTCCGGCGGGCAAGAGCATCGTCGCCATCATGGTGGCGGAACAATCCCGCGATGCGCTGCTGGCGTTTTTGGGCAGCTTTCGCAAGGCGGCGGTGCTGATGGATGCTGCCCGCCTGACGAGCGAGGAACGGCAAGGCTTGCCGCCCAATTATGAAGTGTCGTGGAACCACACCACCCTGCGCGCGCTGCGGGTCGATCCGGCAATCACCTACCTGCAAGTGCTCTACCCCTTCCCCAACCAGCTGGCGCTGGTGGAGAAAATCCACGCGCATTTTGGCGAGGAGGTGATGGGCCATCTCGAATTCGTCCGCTTCAATGGCAAGATCACCTGTTTCGGCCTGCCGCTTGTGCGCTTCACCACCGAAGCGAGACTGGACGAAATCATCCGCATCCACGAGGATATGGGCGCGCCCATTTTCAACCCGCACTGCTATACGCTGGAGGAGGGCGGGATGAAACAGACTGACGCTGTCCAGCTCGCCTTCAAGCGCGAGGCGGACCCGCGCGGCCTCCTCAACCCCGGCAAGATGATTGCCTGGGAAGATTCCAGTTTTGACTATTCGTCGGGCAAGACATTCCTCTTTCCCGGACTTGAGGCGAGAAATCTCGCGGGGGACTGACATGCGTGTGCTGGTCTATTATGCTCATCCGGTTGAAACCAGTTTTGTTGCCGCCCTGCATGAAAAAGTCGTCACCACATTGCGCGCGGGCGGACACGAAGTCGATGATTGCGATTTGAATGCCGAGGGCTTCAGCCCGGTGCTGACCCGGGCCGAACGCCTCGCCTACCACGATACCACCATCAACCGCGCGCCCGTCGCGTCCGATGTCGAACGGCTGCTGCGGGCGGAGGCGATTGTGCTGGTCTATCCGGTTTGGAATTTCGGCTTTCCCGCCATTCTCAAGGGCGTGCTGGACCGGGTGTTTTTGCCCGGCGTCTCCTTCCACATGCACGGCGAGGATTATCGCCCTGGCCTCCAGCACATCCGGAAACTGGCGGCGGTCTGCACTTATGGCGGCCAGCGCTGGCGCGCCATGATGATGGGGGACCCGCCGCGCAAAAGTGTGACGCGGATGCTGCGCTACCTGATCAACCAGGGCGGCACCTGCGAATATTTCGCGCAATATGACATGAACCATACCCGGCCAGAGCGCCGCGCGGCGTTTCTGGTGCAGGTCGAGCAAGGTTTTGCCCACTGGAAATAGTCGCCATTCGCTGGGAGCATAGGCCTTATGCCCCATGGATTGCGTCTGGCATGCCAGCGTCAACCCGTCTAGCGTGCCCTGCGCGAGGCAAGATGACCATTCAATCCGATTCCCTGATCGTTCCCGCAGAAACCGCCGCCGTGCTGCCGGTGGATACCCATTCGCGCCAGTATGGCATCCTGCTGATGATTGGGGCCTATGCCATGTTTGCCGGGCTGGACACCACGGCCAAATGGCTCGGCCACAGCCTCCCGTTCATGGAAGTCGTCTGGGCCCGCTATGTCGGCGCAGCCTTGTTCGCGATGGTCGCGGCCAACCCTGTCGCCAGCCCCAATGTGTTTCGTACCCGGCGCTTCTGGCTGCAAAACGGTCGCGCCCTGACGCTGTTGGTCTCCACCGTCGTGAATTTTTATGCGCTGCAATATTTGCAGCTGGCAGAAACGGTTTCCATCTCCTTCGCCATGCCGC
>JAYVYA010000414.1:0-1745 GCA_043784745.1 Hyphomicrobiales bacterium | reverse complement strand
CGCATGAACAAATTGTCTCTGGTGACGCCGGCGTTGTTGACGAGAATGTCGAGGCCGCCCATGGCCTTTTCAGCTTCCGGCACCAGCGCTTCCACTTCGGCCTTGTCGGCCAGGTTGCAGGCGATCACATAGACCCGGCTGCCCAGTTGGCCCGCCAATTCGTCCAGCGCGGCACGGCGGGTGCCCGACAGGGTGACGATGGCCCCCTGCGCATGCAAGGCGCGGGCGATCGCGCCACCAAGGCCGCCAGTGGCACCGGTGACGAGGGCTTTCTTGTCGGTCAGGTCAAACATCTGGGCTCCTAGGCATCGGGCGCGGCAAGGTATCAGGCGCGGTTTTTGAATGCGGGGATATCGGCAGGTGTGCCGACGGACAGGGTGGCGGCGGCAGGGGCGATGCGCTTGACCAGCCCGGCCAATACCCTGCCGCTGCCAATCTCGACAAACTGCGTGACCCCCTGCCCGGCCATAAAGGTCACGCTCTCGCGCCAGCGCACGGTGGCGGTGACCTGGCGCACCAGCAAAGCGGTAATCTGGGCCGGGTCTGTCACCACACTGGCGGTGACATTGGCCACCAGCGGCACCTGCAGCGCCCGCAAGCGGATTTCACCAAAGGCAGCCTTCATCTCGGCAGCGGCGGGGCGCATCAGCGAGCAATGGAAGGGTGCCGATACCTGCAACGCAATGGCCCGTTTGGCCCCCCGGGCCTTGGCCAGTTCCATCGCCCTTGCAATGGCCGCACTGGTGCCGGCCACCACAATCTGGCCGCCGCCATTGTCATTGGCAATTTCACACACTCCGCCGGTTTCCTGCCCGGCCTGGCTGGCAATCTCAGCAGCCAGTCCCTCCCCCAGCCCCAGCAGCGCCGCCATGGCCCCCTCGCCGGGGGCGACAGCGCGCTGCATGGCATCGCCGCGCAAGCGCAGCAACCGGGCAGCGGTGGCAATATCGAGGCTCCCGGCGGCCACCAGGGCGGAATATTCGCCCAGCGAGTGACCGGCAACGAACGCGATATCGCGCGCAACATTCAGCCCCGCCTCGCTCTCCAGCACGCGGACGACGGCAATGCTCACCGCCATCAGGGCGGGCTGGGCGTTGCTGGTCAGCGTCAGCTCCGCCTCGGGACCGTCAAACATCAGGGCCGAGAGGTTTTGTTCCAGCTCATCATCCACCTGCGCAAAAACATCGCGGGCGACAGCAAATTCAGCCGCGAGGGCCTTGCCCATGCCGGTGGCCTGCGAACCCTGTCCGGGAAATATCAAGGCTGTGGTCATTCTCGCCTCTGGGTGCATTTTATCCGGAGTTGCGAGTGACATTGCGGCGGGTTGGTGTCAAGTTCACCGGGAAATCCCGGGAAGAAGGATGCATCAGATTGGCCCATTACATTGGCATTGATATTGGCACATCGGCCATCAAGGCGGTTATTACCGATTCCGCCCAGAATGTAGTGGCCGAACGCGATGCGCCGCTTGGCATTTCCCGGCCAAAGCCGCTGTGGAGCGAGCAGAACCCGGCTGACTGGTGGGCGGCGGTTTCGGGCGTGCTTGACGGCTTTGCCGCCAGCGTGCCGCAGCTGATGGGCCGGGTGCAGGCCATTGGCCTGTCCGGCCAGATGCATGGCGCGGTGCTGCTCGGGGCCGCCCTCACGCCCTTGCGCCCGGCCATGCTGTGGAACGATGCCCGCACCGGGGCGCAGGCGCGCGAACTGGCGATAAAACATCCGCATCTGGCGCAAAGGCTGGGGGT
>JAYVYA010000413.1:0-2300 GCA_043784745.1 Hyphomicrobiales bacterium | reverse complement strand
CACGTTGCGCCGCAGGATGACGGGATATCGGAAGATGCCGGCAGCGGGGAAACCCCAACCGACAAGATCGAGACACTTGATGTCCTCATCGGACAGTTGGTAGAAACCAAGGCGGGCGCCTGGACCAAGAAAACGGCCGGCCAGCACAGGCTGGCTGGCCGCATCCTGGCTCTCGTGGCAGGAACGAACGAACTGGCCAGGATCACGCAGGCTCACATCGGTCGTTACCGTGTGACATTGAATCGCCTGCCGAAAAATTACGGAAAGAGCCCATCGGATGCAACTGCCACAATGGCCACCCTCATGGAGAGGTCCGCAAGACTGAAGGCTGAGGGCCGTGACAAGGAGGTCGGCCTCGCACCTCCTACCATAAACCGCCATCTCACCCAGCTCGGAACAATTCTTGAATACGCCAGCAGCAATGGTTGGGCTATTGGCGCCACGTCTCCATCGATGCGCGTTCACGATCCGCGCGACGAGCGCGACCTTCGCGATGCCTTTGAGGTTGAGGAACTCAGGACACTTTTCCGGCATAATGTCTGGACTGGATGCAGGGACGAGCGCCACCGCGGGGAACCAGGGACAGAAATTTTTCATGACGCGCTGTATTACGTGGTGATTCTTGCTGTCTATTCGGGGGCGAGGGTCAGCGAGCTGCTCGGACTCGAACTCAACGATGTCGATGCTGCAAGCAACGCAATCATGATCCGGCCAAACAAGACCCGCGGCTTGAAAACGGAGCGATCGACCCGCAACATACCGCTGCATCCCGAAGTGATACGGCTGAGGTTTTTTGATTACGTTTCAGTGGTCAAGAGCACCGGGTCGCATTTCCTTTTTCCAGAACTGGCCGCGCGCGGCTCGAATACCCCTTTCCAGGGCCTTTTTGATAAAATCTGGGTACCAGTCCTTGACAAGGCTTTGCCGGCAGCCCGGGAAAATTCCAAGACGTTTCACTCGATCCGGCACAGTGTGAATACGCAACTCAGCCATGCCAACATCAATGATGCCCTCAGGGAGTCCCTGATGGGACACTCGGGCAGCGGCGTGAATACCCGGTCCTATCTCAAAAAAGCGCTGGCGGCTGATCTTTTGCCCGCCGTGATGGCCCTCCCCATCGTGACATCCCATATTGTGGCGAACGACATCAACCTTTTGTCATCGGTGCGCCGGTGACCTCCAACCAGCCACGCACGACAAAGCCTGGACGGTCATGCCTCAACGCTCCGGGCTATTTTTCCCGCGCTGCCGGGCAATCTCAATGCGGCGCCGGACGGCCTTGGCTTTCAGCTTCAGGGCCAGCTCCTGGGCCCTGCTTGCATCTTCCTGAAATTCTTTTTCAACAATTGCTTTCATGTCGCCAATAACGGGTGCTGCGGCAGAACTGCCTGGAATGGCAGGCTTGCCGGAGAGTGCTGCTTCTTCTTCCTGCATTCGTTCCGCCAGAAGCCGGCGTCCAAGGCTTCTTGCCCGCCCGTCCATCTCGACGAGTTTTTTGGCATGCAGGCGGGCGCGTTCTTCGAGCACGCTGGCAACAAACCCAGCCTCGGCTTTTTGGATTTGCAGATCAATTGCCTCCAGCCGGGCGGATATCGTCCGTGCCCTGGCGATCATGTCCACGGCAATGCCGATCGCGGCCACATCGGCGCTGTCCCGGTTTTTCGCGGGCTTCAGCCGCGATCGCGATGCCAGCTTTTCGGCCATGTGCAACATGGCGCGATATTCGCAGCGCATTTCTTCCCGTGATTTTTCTTTCGTGACCAGCGCCCTTGCAAACCTCGCGATTTCCACCGCCGGCATGGTGCCACCTGCCATCAGGGGGCCTCCGGCTCCTTTGACCATGAACAGCCGTGCTTTTGTGAAGGCGTCATCGAGGCGGTCTTCGCGGGCGATCCGCTCGACATCCGACCGCCACTGGCCGAGCGCCATCGCGAGGCCAGCGGGTGTTACCTCTCCCTTGCGTTCCCTTGCAAAGCTG
Organism: Hyphomicrobiales bacterium; assembly: GCA_043784745.1. Taxonomy (GTDB): domain Bacteria; phylum Pseudomonadota; class Alphaproteobacteria; order Rhizobiales; family Beijerinckiaceae; genus JAYVYA01. The sequence goes on along the minus strand of JAYVYA010000413.1, from coordinate 322 downwards.
GCAGGCGGAATGCGTTCCATTGCGGGGCGCTCGACCCCCATGGCAACAAAGGTGCGCGGATCCAGTCGTTTCTTCAAATGCGCCCTGGCAAGGTGAATGTTGGCAAGCGCAGCAAAACGAAGACGCTCGGATTTCACCCAGGTCATTTTGGTCAGTTCCTTGACCTTGTTCTGCTTGCCTGGCCGTGTCGTGCGCGTATTCCGCCATTTGTCGGTTGTTGCGACTTGCTCTTCGAAGTCCCAGACCCTGATTCCGTTTTTGACAGACGAGTTGGCCGGCCGTTCCGAAAGGTTGACGTGCAGGTGGTAGTTCCGGCTGTCGT
>JAYVYA010000412.1:0-1957 GCA_043784745.1 Hyphomicrobiales bacterium | reverse complement strand
GAGGGGTAGCGCGAAGCGCATGATACAGCGTATAATATACAAAATATGATGCTGGATCAATCAATTAGCCTGCTTCGCATACCCCTCATCCGGCGCTTCGCGCCACCTTCTCCCGCAGGGGGAGAAGGAAAAAGCCGCTCAATCTCAGCCCATCGCGCTCCGGCACATCAATGCCGGAAATGCCTTATTCCCGTGAACACCATCGCCAGCCCGGCCTTGTCCGCCGCAGCGATAACCTCGTCATCGCGCACTGAGCCGCCCGGCTGGATAGCGGCGGTGGCACCGGCTTTGGCGGCGGCCAGCAGTCCGTCGGCAAAGGGGAAGAAGGCGTCGGAGGCGACAACCGAGCCTGTGGCGAGGCTCTCGCCCTGCCCCAAAGCCTTGGCGGCCTCGCCCGCTTTCCACGCGGCAATGCGCGATGAGTCAATGCGGCTCATCTGGCCCGCACCAATGCCCGTTGTTGCACCGTTTTTGGCATAGACGATGGCGTTGGATTTGACGTGCTTGGCGACGCGGAAGGCGAAGACCATGTCGGCCATTTCCTGAGCCGTCGGCTGGCGTTTTGTCACCACGCGCAAAGCCTTTTCGTCGAGCACCTGGTTGTCGCGCGCCTGCACCAGCAGGCCGCCGGCGACGCTGCGCAGGGTGAGGCCGGGGGCGTTCGGGTCTGGCAGGCCGCCGGTCAGCAGCAGGCGCAGGTTCTTTTTTGAGGCGAGGAAGCTGACCGCCGCCTCATCCGCATCGGGGGCAATGATCACTTCGGTGAACATCTTGGCAATCTCCTCCGCAATGGTCAAATCCAGCTTGCGATTGAGCGCGATAATGCCACCAAAAGCGGACACGGGGTCGCAGGCCAGCGCCCGCCTGTAGGCTTGCGCCAGAGTGGTGCCCGTCGCCACGCCGCAGGGGTTAGCGTGCTTGACAATGACGACTGCCGCCTCGCGCGTGCCGGGAAATTCGGCCACGCATTCAAAGGCGGCATCGGTATCGTTGAGATTGTTGAACGACAGGTGTTTGCCCTGCACCTGCCTTGCGCTGGCCACACCGAAGCGGCTTTCCGGCATGGCGTAGAAAGCTGCGCTCTGGTGCGGATTTTCTCCATAGCGCATGGCCTGCACCAGTTTGCCGCCAAAGGCACGGTAGTCTGGCGTCGCCTCGCCGATTTCGCCCGCCAGCCAGTTGGAGATGGCGGCATCATACGCGGCGGTTCGGGCATAGGCTTTTTGGGCCAGCGCCCGGCGCAAGGGCAGGCTGGTGTGGCCATTGTGGTCATCCAGCTCCTTCAGCAGGCGGGCATAATCGGCTGGTTCCACCACCACGGCGACATCGGCATGATTTTTGGCGGCGGCGCGGATCATGGCGGGACCGCCAATGTCGATATTCCCGATGCAATCGTCAAACCCGGCCCCGCGCGCCAGCGTCGCTTCGAACGGGTAGAGATTGACCACCAAAAGGTCAATCGCGGCAATGCCATGGGCCAGCATGGCGGCTTCATGCTCGGGATTCTCGCGAATGGCGAGCAGGCCACCGTGGACTTTGGGATGCAGGGTTTTCACCCTTCCGTCCATCATTTCCGGATAGCCGGTGAGATCGGACACATCCTGCACCTTCAACCCGGCATCGCTGAGCGCCTTGTGGGTGCCGCCGGTGGACACCAGCTCGATGCCCCGCGCGGCAAGGGCTGTGGCAAAATCGACAAGGCCGGTCTTGTCGGAGACCGACAGCAGCGCGCGGGAAACGAAAGCAAGATGTGACACGTTGAAGGTTCCATTTTGGGATGCGGGAGGGGCTAGAGCAGGATGCCTATTGATGGAATCGGGCAGAGTAAGTGGCGAAGCCCGGACCGCGCACTTCCAGGGCGCCCTTTGGGCATCTTCAATGGCACCACGCTTGGCGCGATCCACCGCCGCGCCAGCGCACTGGAAGTGCGCGGTCCAGCTTTCGCCGCCCTGACTTC
>JAYVYA010000411.1:0-4107 GCA_043784745.1 Hyphomicrobiales bacterium | reverse complement strand
ACGTGCGCGGTCCGGGCGGTGCTGTCACACTGGTTTCATGCAAACTGGCAAGGTGGGGCTGGCAGGTTGATCCGGCGCTTGCCTGCCCGCCGCATGTCTGCCACTCTGTGCTCCCGTCGCCGGGAAAAACAGCGCAGCAGACGCCAGCTTTCAAGCCCCGGCCCCCTCCACCGCTCCCGTGCGGTAGTTGGTCACAAGGAGATAAATTCCATGTTCCACGTCCGCCTCGCCGCCATATCATTTTTCGCCCTTGCCGCTGGAGCCGCAGAGGCCGCGACCGAGCTGCAATGGTGGCATGCCATGACGGGTACCAACAATGACCGCATCGTCAAGATTGCCACTGATTTCAACGCCACCCAAAGTGATTTCAAGGTGGTACCGACTTACAAGGGCAGCTATGCCGACACGATGAATGCCGGCATTGCCGCCTTCCGTGCCGGCAATGCGCCGCACATTCTGCAGGTGTTCGAGGTTGGCACGGCAACCATGATGGGTGCCAAAGGCGCGATCAAGCCGGTCTACCAGCTGATGGCGGATGCGGGCGAACCCTTCGACGCCAAATCCTACCTGCCCGCCGTCACCGGCTATTATTCGACCATCAAGGGCGAGATGCTGTCCTTCCCCTTCAACTCCTCCACCATGGTGATGTGGGTCAACAAGGACGCGCTGAAAAAAGCCGGTATTGCCACCATCCCCGCCACCTGGCCCGATGCCTTCGAGGCCGCCAAAAAGTTGAAGGCGACCGGCTACGATAAATGCGGCATTGCCACCGGCTGGACCACCTGGGCCAATATTGAGGAATTGTCGGCCTGGCACAATGTGCCGCTATCGACCAAGTCCAACGGCCTCGACGGCTTTGACACCGAGCTGAAAATCAACAATCCGCTGGTGGTCAGGCACCTCACCAATCTGGTCGAGATGCAGAAGGACAAGACCTTCGACTATTCCGGCCGCACCAATGAGGGCGAGGGTCGCTTCACTTCCGGCGAATGCCCGCTGTTCCTGACCTCCTCGGCCTTCCTCGGCAATGTCAAGGCCAATGCCAAGTTCGAATATACCACAGCACCGATGCCCTATTACCCGGATGTGGCCGGTGCACCGCAGAACGCCATCATCGGCGGGGCCTCGCTCTGGGTCATCGGCGGCAAGCAGGCGGATGAATACAAGGGCGTCGCCAAATTCTTTAGCTATCTGTCCAAGCCCGATGTGCAGGCGTGGTGGCATCAGGAGACCGGCTATCTCCCGATCACCCCCGCCTCTTACAAGCTGACCAAGGATTCAGGCTTTTATGAAAAGAACCCCGGCTCCGAAACCGGCGTGCTGGAGCTGACCGGCAAGGCTCCCACCGAGAATTCACGCGGCCTGCGCCTCGGCAATCTCGTCCAGATTCGCGACCTCTGGGCCGAGGAAATTGAGTTGGCCCTGACCGGCAAGAAGACGCCGCAGGCAGCGATGGATGATGCGGTGACGCGCGGCAATGCCGCTCTGCGCCAGTTTGAGAAGACGGTGGCGAAATAGGCTGGACCTTCGGGGTAGTCGCTTCTCCCGTTCTTTGCGGGAGAAGATGCCCGACGGGCGGATAAGGGCCTTTTCGCCGCAAGATCATTTCCCTTGAAGGCCCTCATCCGCCGCAAGGGCGATACCTGCTCCCGTGAAGAGGTGCTGAAAGAAGCGCAGGCTTATGCGGATCGCCGCGAAAAACATATGCAGTAAACTGTAAAATGGAAGATCGAGCCATGAGTTGGATTATCGTTCCCTATGTCAGCGCTGGCGTGATAAAGCTTGGTATGAACCAGGCCGAAGTTGAAAAATTAATCGGCGCGCCCAAAAATACACGGAGCGGAACGCTTTACGAGAAAATAGAATTTAGATCAGCCGACGCCCCTGTGGTGTATTATGACACTTTGGGAGTTGCGGAAATTGTTTTTAGCCGGTTTGCAAAGGAAGTAAAATTTCTAAATTTGGATGTGTTTGCAAATGATGGAAAGGCAGTATTGAAAGAATTGTCAAGTAAGTACGATGATTTTATCTTAAATGATGATGTGATAATTTCGAAGAAGTCCGGTGTGAGCTTGACCGGCTTTCACGATGGGGAATTATCGCAAAAGGCGTTTGGCCTATTCAAAGATGGTGTCTGGAATCCAGACAATCTCAAAAATGCAAAGCCAGTGAAATTTCCTTAACTGAATGACAGCGAGATGACATTTGTTTTTGGATGTGGAGATCAATACGCAGCGTTTGAAGACATCCGTCGCAAGGGCGACACCTGCTCCCGTAAAGAACGGGAGAAGGGCGCGCCCCAGAACCAGGCCCAGTTTACATGGAAAAGCGCACCGTTTTCTCCCAAAAAACCCTGCCGTGGATGCTGCTCGCCCCGCAGCTGGCCATTACCCTCGTCTTTTTCTACCTGCCCGCCGCGCAGGCGTTCAAGCAATCGTTCCTGCTGGAAGACGCTTTTGGCACCACTTCCGAATTTGTCGGATTTGACAATTACCGGGCGCTGTTGGCGCAGCCTGAATATTACAGCGCCCTGATGACGACAGCCATATTCTCGGTCGCCGTCGCCACGCTTTCCCTTGGCCTCGCCCTGCTGCTGGCGGTGCAAGCCGACAAGAACCTGCGCGGCGCTACGGCCTGGAAAACCCTGCTGATCTGGCCTTATGCCGTGGCCCCCGCCGTCGCCGGCGCGCTCTGGCTGTTCATGTTCCAGCCCTCGCTCGGCGTGCTGGCCCGCCCGCTGCAAGCCATGGGCCTCAACTGGAACCCGCTGCTCGACGGCAACCACGCCATGGTTCTGGTCATCCTCGCCGCCACCTGGAAACAGGTGAGCTATAATTTCCTGTTTTTCCTCGCCGGCCTGCAAGCCATTCCCAAATCACTGATTGAAGCGGCGGCGATTGATGCGGCGGGGCCGGTGCGGCGTTTCTGGACTATTATTTTTCCGTTGCTGTCGCCGACTGCGTTTTATCTGCTGGTGGTCAATATCGTCTATGTCTTCTTCGACACGTTCGGCATCATTGATGCGGTCACCCATGGCGGCCCGGCGGCGGCAACGACAACCCTGGTGTTCAAGGTGTTTTCGGACGGACGGCTGGGCGGTGACCTTGGCGGCTCGGCGGCCCAGTCGGTCATTTTGATGGTTTTGGTCATCGGCCTCACCGCTTTCCAGTTCCGCTATGTCGAACGCAAGGTGAATTACTGATGGTTGAGCGTCGCGGCTTTGGCAACTGGCTAGCCTATGTGATTCTGCTCATGGGGATACTCATTGTCGCCTTTCCGGTGTGGATTGCTTTTGTGGCCTCCACCAATGATCCCACCACCATCGCCAACGGCCAGATGGGCCTGTTGCCGGGGCCGGACTTCCTCAAAAACTACGCCCAGACGCTTTTTGTCGGCGCGACCAATTCCAGCCGCGCACCGGTCGGCGGCATGATGCTGAACTCGCTGGTTATGGCGCTGATGATCTCAATCGGCAAAATCTTCATCTCGATCCTGTCGGCCTATGCCATTGTCTATTTCCGCTTCCGCTTCCGGATGACGGCGTTCTGGATCATTTTCATCACGCTGATGCTGCCGGTGGAAGTGCGCATCTACCCCACCTACAAAATCGTCGCCGACCTTGGCCTGCTCGACACTTATGCCGGCCTGTCCTTGCCGCTGATCGCCTCGGCCACCGCCACCCTGCTGTTCCGGCAGTTTTTCCTGACCATTCCCGATGAATTGCTGGAAGCCTCCAAGATTGACGGAGCCGGTCCCTTCCGGTTTTTCAAGGATACGGTGCTGCCCCTGTCGATGACTTCAATGGCCGCCATGTTCGTCATCCAGTTCATCTATGGCTGGAATCAATATCTGTGGCCGTTGCTGATTACCACCAAGGACAATATGCAGACCATTGTCATAGGCATCCGCAAGATGATTGTGACGCAGGACGCCCTGACCGAATGGCAGATCGCCATGGCCACTGTCATCCTCGCCATGCTCCCGCCAGTGCTGGTCGTGATCGGCATGCAGAAATTGTTCGTCAAGGGGCTGGTGGAGACGGAGAAATAGAGAGGCAACACTTCCCTTCTCCCCCTGCGGGAGAAGGTGGCCTGCTTGGGCCCGATG
>JAYVYA010000410.1:0-2605 GCA_043784745.1 Hyphomicrobiales bacterium | reverse complement strand
CAGCGATCACCCTGGCCCGGTGCAACGACGGACGGTCACCGCCGGTGGAATCGGTCATCGTCCAGCACAACGTCTTCCTCAAGACGTACGCCAAGGATGAAGACTTCGTCTACCCCGTCCGAGCCACGATCACGCTGGCGGAGGCGCAGGTGTTCTGGGCGCAGTTCATCGCCGACACGCAGGAGCAGATGCGGATCCGGGCCACGGTGACCAGCACAGGTAGGGGTATTGAGAGGGCCGATCGATTCGCGGAGGTACCGGGCTTGATCCCGGTCCAGACCAGCCGCTTTAGCGAGCCCTCGGCGGAGGATCAGGCCGCTGCCAACGCGAAGGACGGGTGCGGCGCGTACGGCGGATGTTTCGCACGGGCGGCGTGTCAGGGTAAGTGCACGATCCGGGACGTGGTGGCGGAGGTGGTCAACCTGTCGGTCGAGGTGTCGTCGGTGGCGCTGGTGCGGCTGTGCAAGGAAATTGGCGCTTTGTATATTGATACCTGCGTGGAACCCTGGCCGGGTTTCTATACCGATCCGCGCCTGACTGTCTCGCAGCGCTCCAATTATGCCCTGCGCGAATCCATGCTGGATGTCGCCCGCGCCCATCCGGGCGGGCCTACCGCCGTCACCACCTGCGGGGCCAATCCGGGCATGGTTTCGTGGCTGGTCAAGCAGGCGCTGCTGAATGTGGCAAGCGATTGCCAGATTGCCCACACGATCCCGAAAACCCGCGAAGAATGGGCGGCGCTGGCGCAAAAGACCGGCGTAAAAGGCATTCACATCGCCGAGCGCGACACCCAGCGCGCCAAAAGCCCCAAGCCGCGCGGCACGTTCGTCAATACCTGGTCGGTCGAGGGCTTTCTGTCGGAAGGCTTGCAGCCAGCCGAGCTGGGTTTTGGCACGCATGAAAAGCATATGCCCGCCGACGGTCGCCGCCATGATTTTGGCCCCGATTGTGCGATTTACCTGATGCGCCCCGGCGCCGCCACTCAGGTGCGCTCGTGGACGCCCACCGCCGGGCCGCAGCACGGCTGGCTGATTACCCACAATGAGGCGATTTCCATCGCCGATTATTTTACCGTCAAGGCGGGCGGCAAGGCGGTCTACCGCCCCACCTGCCATTATGCCTACCATCCGGCCGATGATGCGGTGCTGTCGCTGCACGAAATGGCCGGCGCGCAATGGCAACGCCAGGACAAGGTGCATATTCTGGGCGAGGAGGATATCCTCGACGGCATCGACGAACTGGGCGTGCTGCTCTACGGCCATGGCAAGAATGCCTATTGGTATGGCTCGCAATTGTCGGTGGAACAGACCCGAACACTCGCCCCCTACCAGAATGCCACCGGCCTGCAGGTCACCTCCGCCGTGCTGGCCGGCATGGTCTGGGCGCTGGAAAACCCGGCGGCCGGCGTCGTCGAAGCCGACGAGATGGACTTTGCCCGCTGCCTTGAAGTGCAGGCGCCCTATCTTGGCCCGGTGATCGGTGCCTATACGGACTGGACCCCGGTGCAGGATCGCGGCGGGCTGTTTCCCGAGGACATCGACATGGACGATCCCTGGCAGTTCCAGAACGTGATTGTGCGATAGGGACATCCGCCCTTCGGGCACGCTCGAACGCGAAGGGCGGGAGAAGAATTTACCCACCATCCTTCAGGCCCCCATGCTCACATTTGAAGATTTCACCCCCGGCGAAACCACTTGCTTCGGCCACCAGCCGGTGACCCGCCAGGCCATTCTCGAATTTGCCCGCGAGTTTGATCCGCAGCCGTTCCATCTGGATGAGGCGGCGGCCAGCAAATCCTTGCTGGGCGGGCTGTCGGCCTCCGGCTGGCACACCGCCGGTCTGCTGATGCGGATGATCGCGACCGGCTTTCTCAACCAGGCTGCTTCGCAGGGTGCGCCCGGCATCCGCTCGGTAAAATGGCTGAAGCCCGTGCGCCCGGGGGATGTTTTGTCGGCCAGGCGCACGCTGCTGGGCAAGCGCGTGTCGAAGTCACGCCCGGAACTGGGGCTGCTTGACTGGCGTTTCGAGGTGCTCAACCAGCATGGCGAAGCGGTGATGATGCAGGAAAATGTCATCATGGTCTCGCTGCGCGGGGCCCATCCCGTGCCGGTACAGGTGCCAGAGCGCCTGCCCTTGCCGCCATTGGCCCCGGCTGCGCCAGCGCTCCTCTCCGGCTGGTATGAGGATATGGCGGCGGGCGAGCGCGTGGCGCTGGGCACGCATCTGTTTGGGCCTGCGGCGATGATTGGTTTTGCCGAAAAATTTGATCCGCAACCCTTTCATATCGACGAGGCGGCGGCAAGGAACAGCTTGTTTGGGGCGCTCAGCGCCTCGGGCTGGCACACCGCCGCCGTCTGGATGGGCCTCAACATTGCCGCCCGCCAGCGCTTTGATGCCTTGCAATCGCGCTTGCCCGAAGCTGGTCCCTCGCCGGGCCTGACCAACATGCTCTGGCAAAAGCCGGTCTATGCAGGCGACCGGCTGGCCTATGCTACCCAATGCACCAGCAAGCGCCTCACCTCGCGCCCCGGCTGGGGCCTGATGACGTTCAAAGCGTCCGCCGACAATCAGGCGGGGGTGCGGGTGTTCGAGTTTGAGGGGGCGG
>JAYVYA010000409.1:0-6074 GCA_043784745.1 Hyphomicrobiales bacterium | reverse complement strand
AACCGGCCATGGGCAATGCGGTTGGCAAAGCGCCCGGCAGTGGCCCCCATATGCGGCGAATAGGCCTGATAATCGGCCAGTGAATTCAGGCCGAGCACGACACGCTGCGGGCCGTTTTTGGACGGCACCACGAGATCACGCAGCACCGCGCCCCAAGTGATGATTTTGGCCATGGCCCCGGCTTTGGAGGCAATGGTGACTTCCAGCACCGGAATCCCGTCGGCTTCCCCAAATACATGCGCGCTCATTTGTGGCTCTCCCTGTGTGGCCCAAACATGCCTGAAAACCGGGCGGCGTCAACGGCGGTTTATTCTTTGAAGATATCTGAATGGGAGCCAGTCCGTTCAAAAGCGGATGGTCACGGTAGCTGGCTGCGAGGGGCTTGTTGTCGATCAGAACTTGAAGGGTGCGACGCAGCTTGCCGAGGTCTTTGCCGCGTTTTTCCGCCAGTTTGATGTCACGACGAAACTGCCCGGAATAGGCAGGCGAGCGCATTCAAATGCCCAGTTTCCGGAACAAGTCTCCGGCATCTGCCGCAACATGCACGTCCATGCCAGCTTCGCTGTCGCGAAGGGTTTTTATAGTCAGTTCGTTCGGTACTTTCACCGCAAAAGGCAGGCTTTTTCGCGCGCGACCCGCACCAGGGACATGCGGATGAAATCTGATACGGAAAGGCCCATCGCGGCGAGTGCGGCTTTGGCCTCTTCCTTGGTGCCGGTATCAATCCGTGCCCTTACTACCGATTCTGACACCATTGAATGCTCCTTTCCAAATTCGACTTCGTGGCTACAATGTAGCTTTTTATCTCCTGTATTGCCATGTCAGACAGTCCAATCTGAAATAAATAATTGTTGCACTCTTTTGGGCTGACCATGGTGTGAACTGCGGGGACAAGCCAGAAACCGGTTTACCCGCCGCGCACCCCATGGCAGAAGACAGCAACTGGCGTTTTTGCGTCCGTCCATCGCCATTCTCCGCTATGCTCCCAGTCCGAATCGGGATTGAAAACCCATGCCTGCAGAACCCGCCGCCCAGCGCTTTTCCCTCGTGCCCGCGCAAATGCCGGAGGCGGTGGTGCGCATTGCACCGCACAACATTGAGGCCGAGCAGGCGCTGCTGGGCGCCATGCTGGTCAACAATGATGCCTATGACCGGGTGTCGGATTTTCTTAAGCCCGAACATTTTTCGGAAGAACTGCACCGGCGCATCTACGAAATTGCCTCGCAACTGATCCGCGCCGGGAAAATTGCCTCGCCGATCACGGTCAAGACCTTTCTGGGCGATCACGATCTGGGCGGCATTACCATTCCGCAATATTTGATCCGGCTGGTCACAGAGGCGGTCACCATCATCAACGCGGCCGATTTTGGCCGGGTGATTTATGATCTGGCGGTGCGGCGCAACCTGATCCACATTGGCGAGGATATCGTCAATGTCGCCTATGATGCCGCCGTCGACCATCCGCCCCGCGCCCAGATTGAGGAAGCCGAGCGCAAGCTCTATGAAATTGCCGAAAGCGGGCGCTATGACGGCGGCTTCCAGCGCTTTTCTGACGCATTGGCCACAGCGATTGATCTTGCCGCCAAGGCCTATGAGCGCGACGGCAAGCTTTCCGGCATATCAACGGGCATGCGCGACATGGACCGGATGATGGGCGGGCTACAGGCGTCCGATCTCGTCATTGTTGCCGGTCGCCCCGGCATGGGCAAGACGGCGCTGGCGACCAATATCGCCTTCAACATTGCCAAATCCTATGAGTTCAAGCTCAAGCCCGATGGCACGCATGAGACGGTGAATGGCGGGGTGGTCGGGTTTTTCTCGCTGGAAATGTCATCCGAGCAATTGGCCACCCGCATCATCGCCGAGCAATCGGGCGTTGCCTCCTACAAAATCCGGCGCGGCGATATTACCGACATGGATTTTCACCGCATCACCGAAGCCTCGCGGGAAATGCAGACCATTCCCTTCTATATCGACCAGACCGGCGGCATTTCGATTGCGCAGCTGACCGCCCGCGCCCGCCGCCTCAAGCGCCAGCGCGGGCTGGATGTGCTGGTGGTGGATTATCTGCAATTGTTGTCGGGATCGAAGACCAAAAGCGACAACCGCGTGCAGGAAATCACCGAAATCACCACTGGACTCAAGACGTTGGCCAAGGAACTAAAAGTGCCGGTGATTGCCCTGTCGCAGCTTTCGCGGCAAGTGGAATCACGCGACGACAAGCGCCCGCAATTGTCGGATTTGCGCGAATCCGGCTCCATCGAGCAGGACGCCGATGTGGTGATGTTTGTCTACCGCGAAGAATATTACCTGAAAAGCAAGGAGCCGCGCACCGGCTCGCCCGAGCACCTGACCTGGATGCAGGACATGGAGCGCGCCCATGGCAAGGCCGAAATCATCATCGGCAAACAGCGCCATGGCCCGACCGGCACGGTGGAATTGCAGTTTGACGGCGAGTTCACCCGCTTTGGCAATCTGGCGCAAGATGATCATTTGCCGGAGCAGATGTGAGCGCGGCCAGCAGAGCGAATGTAAGCGCAGCCAAATTAAAAAATCACACATCAGAATTGAAATACATCACAATGTGTGATCCTATGTTTTATGAAGAAGGTGAACTACACCCTTTCAGCTTTCAAAGACCTGCAGCGATTGCGCTCGCAGGCAGCCCGGATCATGTCCAAGGTTTCCGCATATGCGGAAAATGGTGATGGAAAGGCCACTGAATTGGTTGGCCAGAGTGGCAAGCGATTGCGTGTCGGCGATTTCCGCGTGATTTTCGTGGAAACTGATGATGAAATTGTTGTTACGAAGGTCGGTCTGCGCGGCTCGATTTATGACCAGGAGTCATCCATGACCCATCAAATCATTACCACGCCCGCAGGCGAGCGGCTTGCGATTCTGCCAGCGGCAGAACTGGCGGCTTTGCAAGACGCGCTGGATGCTGCGGAGGCGGCAATAGCCATGGGTGCAATCAAACGCGGGGAAATGGAAACGCTAACCAGCGAGGAGATTATCGCTGGACTTGCTGCGCCGACGCCGCTGGCTTTCTGGCGCGAAAAACGCGGGATGACCCAAAAGCAGCTCGGCTTGGCGGCCGGCATTGGCCAAAGCTATATCGCGGGACTTGAGAAAGGCGTTCGCAGGGGCGACCCAGCTCTGTTCAAACGGCTGGCAGCGGCGCTGAAGGTGAAGATGGAGGACATCGTTGCCGACTAGCGCGGCAGGCGACAACCGCGCTGTCCTATCCATCGACCTCACCGCGTTGCAGCGCAACTGGCTGAAATTGCGTGACAGGGTGGTGCCCGCCGAATGCAGCGCCGTGGTCAAGGCGGACGCCTACGGCATCGGCATCACCCATGCCGTGCCTGCCCTGGCCGATGCGGGCTGCCGGACATTTTTTGTGGCGAATCTGGCCGAAGCTGTGGCAGTGCGCGCGGCCTTGCCAGCGCCGGCGCAGGCAGCACGGGTTTTCGTGCTGAACGGTCTGGGCGGCATGGCCCCGTCGCCCGAATATGCCGCGCACCGGCTGATCCCGGTGCTGGGCAGTGTCGATGATATGGCGAGTTGGTCGCGGTTTGCCGGGCGGGGAAGTGCCGCGCTGCATTTTAATACCGGCATGAACCGGCTGGGTTTTGCGGATTTCCGGCAAGCGCTGGAAGGGCCCCGGCTGCGGCTGGAACTGGTAATGAGCCATTTTGTTGCCGCCGAAGAGCCAGAAAATCCGCTGAACCCGGCGCAGATCGCCGCTTTTGACGCTATGGCCGCGCATTTTCCGCAGATTCCGAAAAGCCTCGCCAATTCCTCCGGCATTTTTCTGCCCCAGCGCCCTTTTCATGATCTGGTGCGGCCCGGTTATGCGCTGTATGGCGGCAATCCGGTGCCGGGGCAACCCAATTCGATGGAGGCGGTGGTGCGGCTGGAGGCACCGGTTTTGCAGGTCCACACGGTCGAGGCCGGGGCCAGTGCCGGCTATAACGGCACCTGGACGGCGCAGCGGCGCAGCTGTGTGGCGACCCTTGGCGTCGGCTATGCCGATGGCTTCCCCTTCCATGCCGGCCATGCCAGCGGGCAGACCGGCAAGGCGCAGGCTTTGGTGCAGGGTATCGCCTGCCCGATTGTCGGGCGCGTCTCCATGGACCTGATTGTGGTGGATGTGACGGAGGCCGGGCCGCTGGCACCGGGCGGGATGGCGCAATTGATCGGGCCCGCCATTCCCCTGGATGACCTCGCCCGCCGGGCCGGGACGATTGGCTATACCGTTCTGACCGCACTGGGCAAACGCTACCGGCGGGACTATGCCGGTTGAAAGAAGCGCGGTCCTATTTCATCTGGCCGCTGACATTGCCGAAGTTGGACTTGAGCTTGGTGCCCATTGTGGTCGAAGCGCCAATTTTGGCAATGGCAACGAGGGCGGCAATCAGGCCATATTCAATCGCCGTTGCTCCTGAGTCGCTTTTGAGAAAACGGCGGAAGGTTAAATCAATGTTTCGCTCCCAGGAACAATAAACCTGATTGCTGCTTGATGCCGCAAGCATGTTAGCGTTCCGTAATGTTGCACCCCGCGCGTTGAATTCATCGCGTTTAAATTGCAAAGAATTCCCGAAACCCGGTTTGATGAAAGGTTTTCATGGCCAAGCGTTCCTCCTTCGTCTGCCAGAATTGCGGCGCAGTCTCCCAGAAATGGCAGGGCAAGTGCGAAGCCTGCAATGAGTGGAACTCGATGGTGGAAGAAGGCGCTGCCACCGGCATTGGCGCGCAGGCCGCCCGCATCGCCCCGAAGGGCCGGGTATTTGCACTGGAAGGCCTGAGCGGCGAGAACCGCCCTGCCCCGCGCATTGTCTCCACACTCAACGAACTGGACCGGGTGACCGGCGGCGGTTTCGTCCCAGGTTCGGTGATTCTGATGGGCGGCGAGCCGGGCATCGGCAAATCGACGCTGCTGATTCAGGCCGCCGCCATTCTGGCAGCGCATAAACACCGGGTGGTCTATGTCTCTGGCGAGGAAGCGGTGGCGCAGGTGCGGCTGCGGGCCGAGCGGCTGAAACTTTCGGGCGCGCCGGTGGAACTGGCGGCACAGACCAATGTGGAGGATATTGTTGCCACCCTGTCGCACGGCCCGCGGCCGGCGCTGGTGGTGATCGATTCGATCCAGACGATGTGGACCGAGACGGCGGATTCAACGCCAGGCACGGTGACGCAGGTGCGCTCTTCCGCCCAAGCGCTGATCCGCTTTGCCAAAACCACGGGGGCGGTCGTCATTCTGGTGGGCCATGTCACCAAAGACGGGCAGATCGCCGGGCCGCGCGTGGTCGAGCACATGGTGGATGCGGTGCTGTCGTTCGAGGGCGATGGCTCGCACCATTTCCGGATTTTGCGGGCGGTGAAAAACCGCTTTGGCCCGACCGACGAGATTGGCGTGTTCGAGATGACGGGGCTGGGGCTGGCGGAAGTCAGCAACCCCTCGGCGCTGTTTCTGGCCGGGCGCGATGCGCAGGCTTCGGGTGCGGCGGTGTTTGCGGGCATGGAGGGCACACGGCCGCTGCTGGTGGAGATCCAGGCGCTGGTGGCCCCGACCTCGCTGGGCACGCCGCGCCGCGCCGTGGTGGGCTGGGACCCGGCGCGGCTGGCCATGGTGATTGCGGTGCTGGAAACCCATGCCGGGCTAAAGCTGGGGCAGCACGACATCTACCTCAATGTGGCGGGCGGGCTGCGGGTGAATGAACCGGCGGCGGACCTCGCGGCGGCGGCGGCGCTGGTCTCCTCGCTGACCGGCGCGGTCTTGCCGGCGGACACGGTGTATTTTGGCGAGATCGGGCTGTCCGGGGCGGTGCGCCCGGTGTCGCATGCCCCCGCGCGGCGGCGGGAGGCGGCCAAGCTGGGCTTTGGCCGGGCCTTTGCTCCGGCGGCGGAGGGCGGCGAATCCCCGGCGCTGGCCTTGCAAGCCTGCGCCCATATTGGCATTCTGGTGGGCGAAATTGCCGCTCTCGCTGCCGCTGCCAAGCGCGGCAAACAAGACCCGGGGAAAAACGCCGCAGACAGGTGACGGAACGGTGCGGTTTCGCTATAAGCGGCGC
>JAYVYA010000408.1:0-3561 GCA_043784745.1 Hyphomicrobiales bacterium | reverse complement strand
ACCGTAATCTCAACCGCGTCAACGTGCTCGCTTTCGCCAGCGCAGGCGGCGTCTCGGAGGAGGCCACGATTTCCGGGTTCGTGCGCGCCGCGCGGCTTGGCCTGTTCGATATGTCGTGGAACATCCTGTGCCCCGGCTGCGGCGGCGTTCTCAACTCCAATGCCACGCTGAAAAGCGTGCGCCAGCAAGATTACAATTGCGCGCTTTGCGCGGCGGGATATGAGGCCTCGCTGGACGAGATGGTCGAGGTGACGTTCACTGTCGCGCCACGCGTGCGGCGCATTGCCGGACACAGTCCGGAAACACTGCCGTTCCTCGAATATTTCCGCCAGATGTTCTGGAGTTCCGGCATCGATTTGCAAGCGTCGGATCTTGAAGCCGTGCTGGAAGAGATTACGCTCGATTCACTGGAAATGCCGCCGGGGGACAAGGCCAGCCTGTCGCTGAATCTGCCGGAGGCATTCCTCATCGTTTTCGAGCCAGTGACCCATGCCGCGCAATTCATCGACGTGAAAGGCGAGGCGACGCGCGAAAAGCAAAAGCTGTCAATTGTCTTCAACAAGGTGCGCGCCCCCACCGGAACGATTGTCATGGCACCCGGGCCTTTGCGGCTTTATCTTGAAAACAACTCAGGCGGACGGGTTCTCCCCGCTGTGTGGATCGCGGGCGACGCCCTGCATGACCTGCTGGGCAAGCGAAGGCCCTTTTTGACTGCCAAACGCCTGCTCACCAACCAGACATTCTGCGACCTGTACGGCGCGGAGATGATGGATGTCGACCAGCGCCTGAAAATTACCAGCCTGACTGTGCTGTTCACTGATCTGAAGGGTTCAACCGAACTTTACGAGCGTGTCGGCGATATCGCCGCTTACGATCTTGTGCGCGCGCATTTCACGCTGCTGCACGACATTGTCGTCAGGGAAGCCGGTTCAGTGGTCAAGACGATTGGCGACGCGGTGATGGCAACATTTGCGACACCCGACCGCGCCCTGGCCGCCGCCCTGCGAATGCGCACGGCGCTGGCGCAGTTCAACGCGCAGAGCAGCAAGGACGATCTCGTCATCAAAATCGGCATTCACGAGGGTCCCTGTCTCGCCGTCGTTTTGAACGACCGGCAGGATTATTTCGGCCAGACGGTGAATGTCGCGGCGCGCGTTCAAAAACAGGCGGTTTCGAGTGCCATATTTGCAACGGGTCAAATTGTCGAAAATCCGGGCGCTGCCCTGATATTGCAAACAGCCAGGCTCACTCCGCTGCGCCATGACCTGCATCTGCCCGGCCTTGCATCTGCCATGGCGGTTTACGAAATTCCGTGATCCGGCTGCGGCGAGGCCAGATGCCTTTGCCATTCAATTCCGGCAAGGACCGGAGGCTGGAACATCGCCGCTTCTGGAATTATCCGGGGGCGTGATCCCAATTGCACAAGTGACCCTCCCCACCGCGCCACAGCATCCCACGCCCCCGCTAGTCCCACCCCCCAAAACCCGCTACAACCCCCGGCATGACCCAAGCCTCCCATTCCGCCGCCCCGCGCCCGATCTCCCCCGGTGACCACGTCTTCCTCGTGGATGCCTCCAATTTCGTCTTCCGGGCCTATTTCCAGTCGATCCGGCAGGACCGGAAATATAATTACCGCTCGGACCAGCTCCCCACCGGCGCGGTGCGGCTGTTCTGCACCAAAATGCTGCAATTTGTGCAGGAGGGGGCCGCAGGCATCAAGCCGACGCATCTGGCGATCATTTTCGACAAATCGGAAAACTCGTTCCGGAAAGAGCTTTACTCCGACTACAAAGCGCACCGGCCCGATCCGCCGGAGGACCTTGTGCCGCAATTTCCGCTGATGCGCTCTGCCGTGCGGGCGTTTGGCATGATTGCGGTGGAGCAGGACAAATATGAGGCGGATGACCTGATCGCCACCTATGCCCGACAGGCGCAGGCGGCGGGGGCGGATGTGATGATCATCTCCGCCGACAAGGACCTCATGCAGCTGGTCGGCGAGCGCGTCGCGATGTTCGACCCCGCCTCCGGGGACCGCGAGGAGCGCCGGATCGGTGTGGCCGAAGTCATTGGGTATTTTGGCGTGCCGCCAGAGAAAGTGGTGGATGTGCAGTCGCTGGCGGGCGATGCCTCCGACAATGTACCGGGCGCGCCCGGCATTGGCATCAAGACCGCCGCCCAGCTTATTACCGAATATGGCGATCTCGACAATCTGCTGGCCCGCGCGGGCGAAATCAAGCAGAACAAGCGTCGCGAAACCCTGACCGACCCGGATGTGGTTCGAAAAGTGAAGGTCTCGCGCGAACTGGTGCGGCTGGTGACGGATGTTGCCCTCGCCGTGCCGCTGGCCGACCTGTCGCTGGTCGCCCCGGAGGGCCGGGAGCTGGTGGCCTTCCTCAAAGCCATGGAATTCACCACCCTCACCCGGCGCGTCGCCGAGATGTATGGCGTCGATGCCAGCGAGATTGAGGCGGACCCGGCTTTTGGCGGCAGCAAGGGCTGGCGGGGCCGCAACGGCGAATTTGCCGCCCGCCCCGAAGCGCCTGCGGCGCAGGTGCTTGCGGCGGAGGGGCTTGCGGCGGAGGTGCTTGCGGCCAAACCGGTGACAGTGGCGCTAACCCCCGCCGCCCTCAGCACCGCCCGCCTCGCCGCTGCCAAGGGCGCGAAAATCGACCATGCCGCCTATGTCACCCTTACCGAAATGGCCGAACTGGACCGCTGGATTGGCGAGGCCAGGGTGGCGGGCATGCTCTGCATTGATACCGAAACTTCTTCGCTCGACCCGATGCAGGCTGAACTGGTTGGCATTGCCCTGGCCATCGCCCCCGGCAAGGCCGCCTACATCCCGCTGGCGCACCGCAGCGATGGCGGCGGTGACCTCTTTGGCGGCAATGCGCTGGCTCCCGGCCAATTGCCCGCCCGCGAGGTGCTGGCGCGGCTCAAGCCCTTGCTCGAAGATGCGTGTGTGCTGAAAATCGCGCAGAATATGAAGTTTGACTGGCTGGTGCTGGCCGAACATGGCGTGTTTGTTGCGCCCTGTGATGACACCATGCTGATGTCCTATGTGCTGGATGCCGGGGTCAACGGCCATGGCATGGACGAAATGAGCCAGAAATATCTCGGCCACAAGCCGATCCAGTTTGGTGAAGTGGCGGGCCAGGGCAAAAGCTTCATCGGTTTTGCCCGCGTGCCGATTGACAAAGCCAGCATCTATTCGGCCGAGGATGCCGACGTGACGCTGCGTCTGTGGCAGGTGCTGAAACCCCGCCTCGCTGCCGAGAAAATGACGACAGTTTACGAGACACTGGAGCGCAAACTGGTCGAGGTGCTGGCCCGCATGGAGCGGCGCGGCATTTCAGTGGACCGGCAGATTCTCTCGCGCCTGTCCGGCGAATTTGCCCAGGACATGGCGCGACTGGAAAGCGCCATCCACGAGCTGGCCGGGGAGAAATTCAACCTCGGTTCGCCCAAGCAGCTCGGCGACATCATGTTCGGCAAGATGGCACTCCCGGGCGGCACAAAGACCAAGACCGGCGCGTGGTCCACCTCGGCCTCCATTCTCGA
>JAYVYA010000407.1:0-1672 GCA_043784745.1 Hyphomicrobiales bacterium | reverse complement strand
TTCGGCGGCCGCCGCTACAATGGGGTGGCATCAGGCTTGCCCGTTGCAACAATCTTCTCTAGGCAATGGCCAGCCGCTGCTGCGGCTTTTGATCCAGCCAGCACGGGGGCGAGCATGTCGGACGCATCCTTTTCCAGTCTCATCCAGCACGCTCACTCCCTCAGGGGCCAAAGCATCGCGGCGCTGTTTGCCGCCGACCCGCACCGCTTCCGCGATTTTTCGCTGCAGCTGGATGATCTCACCTTCGATTTCTCCAAACACGGAATCACCCGCCAGACCATGGCCCTGCTGATCCAGTGCGCGCGGGAGGCCGGTGTTGAAGGCTGGCGGGAAAAACTGTTTGCGGGGGAAAAAGTCAACCAGACCGAGCAGCGCCCGGCCCTGCACATGGCCCTCCGGGATTTTTCGCACAACACTTTGATGGTCGATGGCAAGGACGTGCTGGCCGAGGTGCGGGCGGTACGGGCGCGGGTGATTGCCTTTGCTGAAAACATCCGCAGCGGCGCGCTGAAGGGCGCGACCGGCCAGAAATTCAGCGATATCGTCAATATTGGCATTGGCGGCTCGGACCTTGGCCCGGCCATGGCGACACGGGCGCTCAGCCCGTTTGGCGCGCCCGGCATTGCCTGCCATTTCGTCAGCAATATCGACGGCGCCGACATCGCCGATACGCTGGCCCGGCTGGACCCGGCCCGCACCCTGTTCATTGTCTCGTCCAAAACCTTTACCACGCAGGAGACCATGACCAATGCTGCCTCGGCGCGGGCCTGGCTGGTGGCGGGGCTGGGGGAAAAAGCGGTGGCGCTGCATTTTGCCGCAGTTTCCACCCGCCTTGACAAGGTGGCGGAATTTGGCATTGCACCGGAGCGGGTGTTCGGCTTCTGGGACTGGGTGGGCGGGCGCTATTCGCTGTGGTCCAGCATCGGGCTGGCTTTGGTAATTGCGATTGGCGGCCAGCATTTCGAAGATTTTTTGCGCGGGGCGGAAAGTGCCGACACACATTTTCAAACCGCGCCGCTGGAGAAGAACATTCCCGTGGTCATGGCCATGCTGGGGGTGTGGTACCGCAATGGGCTGGGCTATTCCTCCCATGCCGTCATCCCCTACGACCAGCGGCTGTCGCGCTTTACCGCTTATCTTCAGCAACTGGATATGGAGAGCAATGGCAAATCGGTGCGGCGTGACGGTTCGCCCGTTACCGGCGATACCGGTCCGGTGATCTGGGGCGAGCCGGGCACCAATGGCCAGCATGCGTTTTTCCAGCTGCTGCACCAGGGCACCAGTGTGGTACCAGTTGATTTTATCGTGGCGGCAATGCCGACCGCCGCTGATTCGCACCACCATGAGTTGCTGGTGGCCAATTGCCTGGCGCAGGGCGAGGCGCTGATGCGCGGGCGCCCGCTTGTGGAAGTGGAGGCGATTTTGCGCCAGCAGGGCATGGCGGCGGCGGAAATCGCCGCGCTGGCCCCGCACAAAATGTTCCCCGGCAACCGGCCCAGCAGCACCTTCATGCACAAAAGCCTGACACCCTTCGCGCTGGGGCGGCTGGTTGCGCTCTATGAGCACAAGGTGTTCGTGCAAGCGGTGATCTGGGACATCAATCCGTTTGATCAATGGGGCGTCGAGCTTGGCAAGGAACTGGCGTCCAGGCTGGCACCGATTGTTGCAGACG
>JAYVYA010000406.1:0-6359 GCA_043784745.1 Hyphomicrobiales bacterium | reverse complement strand
TGGCGCTCCTTCATCGGCGTCAGGCCTGGGTCGAGCACGATGTAGGATTCAAAATACAGGATGCGCTCAAGGTCTTTGAGCGGAAAATCCAGCAACAGGCCGATGCGCGAGGGCAAAGACTTGAGGAACCAGATATGCGCCACGGGAGCTGCCAGCGAGATATGGCCCATGCGCTCGCGCCGCACGCGCGACAGCGTCACTTCCACGCCGCATTTTTCGCAGATGACGCCCTTGTATTTCATGCGCTTGTACTTGCCGCACAGGCACTCGTAATCCTTGATCGGCCCAAAGATGCGGGCGCAGAACAAGCCATCCCGCTCGGGCTTGAAGGTGCGGTAATTGATCGTTTCCGGCTTCTTGATTTCGCCAAACGACCACGACAGGATTTTCTCCGGGCTGGCAATGGCGATCTGGATCTGGTCGAAAGCCTGCGGCTGGACGACCGGGCTGAAGAGATTCATGACCTCTTGATTCATGGAACTTGCTCCTTGCACGCGAGCCGGTAAGGCATCGCGGAAAAATCTTTGGGCAGTCGGCTTGGGCAGCAGGCAATCGAAAACAGTCTTTCGACTGCCGATTGCCTATTCCCGACTGCCCCTCTCACTCGGCCGCTATCGCTGGCGGCGCTTCAGGCTTGATCTTGGACGTCAGCTCGACGTTCAGGCCCAGCGAACGCATTTCCTTGATGAGAACGTTGAAGCTCTCGGGAATGCCGGATTCAAACCCGTCCTCGCCGCGCACAATGGTCTCGTAGACCTTGGTGCGTCCGGCAACGTCGTCGGATTTCACCGTCAGCATTTCCTGCAAGGTATAGGCGGCACCATAGGCCTCCAGCGCCCAGACTTCCATTTCGCCAAAGCGCTGTCCGCCAAACTGCGCCTTGCCGCCAAGCGGCTGCTGCGTCACGAGGCTGTAAGGCCCGATCGACCGGGCGTGGATTTTGTCGTCCACAAGGTGATGCAGCTTCAGCATGTAGATATAGCCCACCGTCACCGGACGGTCGAACTGGTCGCCCGTGCGCCCGTCATAGACCGTTGACTGGCCTGACGAATGCAGGCCGGCCTGCGTCAGCAGCTCGACAATGTCTTTTTCGCGCGCACCATCGAAGACCGGCGTGGCAATAGGTACGCCGCGGCGCAGGTTATTGCCCAGCTCGACAAGTTCGGAATCGGCATAGCTGTGCAGCTCGTGCTTTTCGCCATAGATTTGGCCCAGGCGTTTGCGCAGCGGCTTGATGTCCTTCATTTTCATGTAGGCATTTACCGCCTCGCCAACCTGCTTGCCCAAACCGGCGCAGGCCCAGCCCAGATGCGTTTCCAGAATCTGGCCCACATTCATGCGGCTAGGCACGCCCAGCGGGTTCAGCACAATATCCACCGGCGTGCCATCCGCAAGAAACGGCATGTCTTCCTGCGGCACAATCTTCGACACGACGCCCTTGTTGCCATGGCGTCCGGCCATCTTGTCGCCCGGCTGAATCTTGCGTTTGGTAGCGACGAAGACCTTGACCATCTTCATCACGCCCGGCGGCAGTTCATCGCCGCGCTGCAACTTCTCGACCTTGTCGAGAAACCGGCTTTCCAGCCGCTTCTTGGCCTCGTCATACTGCTTGCGCATCGCCTCGATTTCGCCCATGTGCGCATCCGAGCCGACCGCGAACATCCACCATTGCGAGCGCGGATATTCGGCAATGACCGCCTTGGACAACACAGTCTCTTTCCGGAAACCCTTCGGCCCGGCAATGCCTGCCTTGCCATCCAGCACACCGGCCAGACGGGCATAGACGTTGCGGTCGAGGATCGCGAGTTCGTCGTCCCGGTCCTTGGCGAGACGCTCGATTTCCTCGCGCTCGATGGCCTGGGCGCGCTCATCCTTGTCGACGCCATGGCGGTTGAACACGCGCACTTCCACCACTGTGCCCTGCACGCCGGGCGGCACGCGGAGCGAGGTATCGCGCACGTCAGAAGCCTTCTCGCCAAAGATGGCGCGGAGCAGCTTTTCCTCAGGGGTCATCGGGCTCTCGCCCTTTGGCGTGATTTTGCCGCATAAAATGTCGCCAGCGGCGACTTCCGCGCCGATATAGACAATGCCGGCTTCGTCCAGATTCTTCAGCGCTTCTTCCGAAACGTTGGGAATATCGCGGGTGATTTCTTCCGGTCCGAGCTTGGTGTCACGGGCCATGACTTCGAATTCTTCGATATGGATCGAAGTGAAGACATCTTCCTTGACGATCTTTTCGTTCAGCAGGATCGAATCTTCAAAGTTATAGCCATTCCACGGCATGAATGCGACGAGGACGTTGCGGCCCAGCGCCAGATCACCCAGATCGGTCGAAGGACCGTCAGCGATAATGTCGCCCTTCTTGACCTGATCACCGACCCGCACCAGCGGCTTCTGGTTGATGCAGGTCGACTGGTTGGAGCGCTGGAACTTCATCAGGCGGTAGATATCCACACCCGGCTTGGCCGGGTCGGGCTCTTCCGTGGCGCGGATGACAATACGGGTGGCGTCAATCTGGTCGATCACGCCCGTCCGGCGCGCGGCGATTGCCGCACCGGAATCGCGTGCCACAATGGCCTCCATGCCCGTCCCCACCAGCGGCGCATCGGCTTTCACCAATGGCACAGCCTGGCGCTGCATGTTGGAACCCATCAGCGCGCGGTTGGCGTCGTCGTTCTCAAGGAACGGGATCAAGGCCGCAGCCACCGAAACCAGCTGCTTGGGCGACACGTCCATAAAATCCACGCGCTCGCGCGGCACCATGATGACATCGCCCGCATGGCGGACGATGGCCAGATCTTCGGCAATCATGCCATGCGAGTCGAACGCAAGGTTGGCCTGGGCGACGTGATACTTGCTCTCTTCCATGGCGGAAAGATACAGGATTTCGTCCGTGAGCTTGCAGTCGCGGATCCGGCGGTACGGTGCTTCAATGAAGCCATATTTGTTGACGCGCGCAAATGTCGCCAGGGAGTTGATCAGGCCAATGTTCGGACCTTCCGGCGTCTCGATCGGGCAGATGCGGCCATAATGGGTCGGATGCACGTCGCGCACTTCAAAACCGGCCCGTTCGCGGGTCAAACCACCGGGTCCAAGCGCCGAGAGGCGGCGCTTGTGGGTGATTTCGGACAACGGGTTGGTCTGGTCCATGAACTGCGACAGCTGCGAGGAGCCGAAGAATTCGCGCACCGCCGCAGCCGCCGGTTTGGCGTTGATCAAATCTTGCGGCATCACCGTGTCGATATCCACCGACGACAGCCGCTCCTTGATGGCGCGCTCCATGCGAAGCAGGCCGAGGCGATACTGGTTTTCCATCAATTCGCCGACCGAGCGCACCCGGCGGTTGCCGAGATTGTCAATGTCGTCAATTTCGCCGCGCCCGTCACGCAGATCGACCAGCGCCTTGACCACCGCCAGAATGTCGGCCTTGCGCAGGATGCGCACGGTGTCTTCGGCATCAAGGTCCATGCGCAGGTTCATCTTGACACGGCCGACGGCGGACAGGTCGTAACGCTCGGAGTCGAAAAACAGCGAGTGGAACATGGCTTCCGCCGTATCCACCGTCGGCGGCTCGCCGGGGCGCATCACGCGGTAAATATCAAACAGCGCTTCCTCGCGCAGTGAATTCTTGTCCACGGCCAGCGTGTTGCGGATATAGGGACCGATGTTGACATGGTCGATATCGAGCAGCGGCAGATTGTCAAACCCGTGTTCAATCAGCGACAGCAGCGATTTCGCGGTGATTTCCTCACCCGCCTCCGCAAAGATTTCGCCCGTGGCGGGGTTGTAGAGGTCTTCGGCAATATACTGGCCGTAGAGATCGTCGTCCTGAACCTTGATGGCTTTGACGCCGCGGTCAACCAGCGCCTTGGCCGCGCGGACCGTCAGCTTCTTGCCGTTCTCGATCACGACTTCGCCGGTGTCGGCATCAATGATGTCAACGACAGCCTTGACGCCCTTCATCCGGTCGGCATCGAAAGGCTGGCGCCAGCCGTCCTTGGTGCGGCTGAACGGAATCGTCTTGTAGAAAGTCGAGAGGATTTCCTCTGAATCCATGCCGAGCGCGAACAGCAGCGACGACACCGGAATCTTGCGGCGGCGGTCGATGCGCGCGTAGACAATGTCCTTGGCGTCAAACTCGATGTCGAGCCAGGAACCGCGATAGGGAATGATGCGCGCGGCAAACAGCAGCTTGCCCGACGAATGGCTCTTGCCCTTGTCGTGGTCAAAGAACACGCCCGGCGAGCGGTGCATCTGCGAGACGATGACGCGCTCGGTGCCATTGACGATGAACGTGCCGTTCGAGGTCATGAAGGGCATGTCGCCCATATAGACATCCTGCTCCTTGATGTCTTTGATCGACTTGGCCTGGGTATCCGGGTCCACGTCAAACACGATCAGGCGCAGCGTTACCTTCAGCGGTGCGGCAAAGGTCATGCCGCGCTGGCGGCATTCGTCGACGTCGAATTTCGGCTGTTCAAATTCGTATTTGACGAATTCCAGCAACGAGGTCTGGGCAAAATCCGAGATCGGGAACATCGATTTGAACACCGATTGCAGGCCTTCATCATCACGGCGTCCGCCCTTGGGCTGATGCACCATGAGAAACTGGTCGTAAGATGCCTTTTGCACCTCGATCAGGTTTGGCATTTCAGCAATTTCAGCGATGGAACCGAAAAATTTGCGGATCCGCTTGCGTCCAGTGAACGTCTGCGCCATGTCGCTCCTCGCACCTCAAATTTGGCGGGCCAAACTGGCCGCTCGCCGTTCCACCCGCATGTTGCGGGGGCGGAGACCCGATGGTCCCAAAAAAACACCGCGCCCCGGCAAGCCGGACTGCGGAACGGGTTGACGGCCCCGGAAAAACTCCCGGGACCGCCAGAATTTCAGTCCTGCGACAGCAGAACGTCTGATCTCACTTGAGCTCGACCTTGGCGCCGACCTTCTCAAGGGCGGCCTTGAACTTGGCAGCATCTTCCTTGCTGACGCCTTCCTTGACGGCCTTGGGAGCGGCTTCAACCAGGTCCTTGGCTTCCTTGAGGCCAAGACCGGTGATGACGCGCACTTCCTTGATGACTTCAATCTTCTTGTCGCCGATGGCGGCGAGCATGACGGTGAATTCAGTCTGCTCTTCCACCGGTGCGGCGGCAGCGCCGGCGGCCGGGCCAGCCACATTTGCCACAGCCGCCGCAGCCGACACGCCCCACTTGGTTTCCAGCAGCTTGGCCAGTTCGGCAGCTTCGAGCACCGTCAGGGCCGACAATTCGTCAACAATCTTTTCCAGGTTTGCCATGAGTTCAATTCCTTGATGGATGGGTTTGGTTCGTTAAAGATTCAACAGCCTCTCAGGCCGCATCTCGATCAGCATAGGCCGCAAACACGCGCGCAAGCTTGGCGGCAGGCGCGGTCGACAATTGGGCGAGCTTGGTGGCGGGTGCTTGGAGCAGCCCGATCAGCTTGGCACGCAATTCGTCGAGTGATGGCAAGGTCGCAAGCGACTTCACACCATCAAGGTTCAGGGCGGTCGTGCCCATGGCACCGCCAAAGATCACGAACTTGTCGAAATCCTTCGCAAAAGCCACGGCCACCTTGGGTGCCGCTACCGGATCATCCGAATAGGCGATCAGGGTCGGTCCCTTCAGAAGGGAACCGATAGACGACACCGATGTGCCATCAAGAGCGATCCTGGCGAGACGATTTTTGGCGACCTGGACCTTGGCACCGGCTGCACGCATCTGCTTGCGCAAATTCTGCATCTGGGCCACGGTCAGGCCGGAATAGCCAGCGACAACCACAACCGACGTCTTCTTGAAGATATCGTTGAGTTCCGCGACCATTTCCTTCTTTTCGGCTCTGTCCACGTGCGCACTCTCAGGGTTGGCGGGACAAGCCCGCCGGTTGCATTTGCCATTCTGCCCCGCACAAAGTGCGACGCAGGACGGCGCTGAGCGCCTGTCCCCGGAGCGGTTTGGACTCGCTACGGACAGAGGGTTCGAACCAAACTTGGCGCTTCCCTCGCGGGAGGCGAAAAATCAGCTTTCACCCGTCTATGCTGGCCCCGCTGTTTCCGGGCGAACCTGGAAACCCTTGTCAGGATTAAGCGCCTCCCCAAAAGGGTTTGGCACGCCGGCAGTCTCGGACAGGACATGGCCGGTTCAGACAGGGAGTTTCCTTCCCGTCCACCGGCCTATCCACCGCACAATGTCCAGCCTTTTACCGGCAGCGACACGGAGCGGAATTAGAATTGATAAGGGGTCGCGTTTTGCGATCAACCCCAAATGGTCACTTAACGGGTTGGAAAGGGTTTGCCAAGGGTCGTTCGCTAGGTCCTCGTGGATGGCAATTCCGCAAGTTTCCTC
>JAYVYA010000405.1:0-6707 GCA_043784745.1 Hyphomicrobiales bacterium | reverse complement strand
AGTATCTGATTATAAAGGCTATTTGCCGGTCATGGGCGAAGAAGGGCCGGAACCCAGGGTCTTGCTCGCCGACAAAGGCTATGATGCTGATTTCATTCGCGAAGACATGGAAAAGCGCGGTGGCTGCGCCATGATCCCCACCAGATCCAGCCGACTGGTCCAGATACCCGTCGACCGGTCCATTTACGCCCTGCGCAACAGGATCGAGCGCTATTTCAACAAACTCAAAAATGCCCGCCGCCTCGCCACCAGATACGACAAAACCGCCGCAAGCTACCGGGGGTTTGTCAATATCGTTTCTGTGAAGTTGTGGATAAGGGAATTTGTCAACACAGCCTAGCCATTCTCCAGCTTCGGTATTGGATTGCAATTTCTGCCACTGTCCCTAACTTGATCTTCTGGCATGACTAAACAGCGCTGGCGCCGGGAGGCAGGATTGACTCGCAATTTGCAATGTTTCGCCCACGGATTGGATGGCAAATGGGAGGCCATTTGCCTCGACCTGGACATCGCAGTCACCGGACGCTCGTTTGGGGAAGTGCAGGAAATATTATTGCAGGCTGTGCATTCCTATATCGAGGACGCCGCAGTGCTTGACCCTGTCTCCCGCAAAGCCTTGCTCGGACGGCGCGCACCTTGGCTCAATCGGCTTGGCTACCACCTGCGATATGCGTTTGACTTTGTTGGCGGCAGCGGGATCGCAGCCGAAGCAAGGGCCGGGTTTGGCATTTCATGCCCCGCCTGAGTTGAGCTTACCGGGATTTTTCGGGCGTTTCTCCCCGCAAAAGCGGGGAGAAAGACTTTACATGAGAAGTGACTGCCAATTACAAAGCCTTGGCATACATCTCAGCCACATATTCCCAGTTCACGAGGCTGTCGGTAAAGGCCTTCATGTAATCGGGGCGGCGGTTGCGGTAGTCGATGTAGTAGGAGTGCTCCCAGACATCGCAGCCCAGAATCGGCTTGGCACCGTGCACCAGCGGGCTTTCGCCATTGGCGGTTTTGGTAACGATGATCTTGCCATCCTTGACCGCCAGCCAGGCCCAGCCGGAACCAAATTGCGTGATGCCGGCCTGGGCAAAATCGGCCTTCATTTTGTCCACCGAACCGAGGTCGGCGATGATGGCTTTTTCCAGTGCGCCGGGAATCGAGCCGCCACCTTTGGGCTTCATCCAGTGCCAGAAGTGCAGGTGGTTGTAATGCTGGCCGGCATTGTTGAACAAGGGTGCGTTTTTGCCGAAGCTACCCTTGACGATTTCTTCCAGCGAATGGCCTTCCCATTCCGTGCCCTTCAGCAGATTATTGCCATTGGTGACATAGGCGAGGTGGTGCTTGTCATGATGGTATTCCAGCGTTTCCTTCGACATGAAGGGCTGCAGGGCATCATGGGCATAGGGCAGTTCGGGCAAGGTGAAGGACATGGCAGGCTCCTCAAAAGGGTTGACGGCTCAAAGCGCGCGACCGGTGCCGGGGCAAGGCAATGCGCCTGAACTCTACCTAACCCTCGGGCGGCAGAACGGCAACCACCAAGGCAGCGGCAAGTTCTCTTTGCCTGCCTTTGCAAGTTTTCCCAATTCTGGTTAAGGATGCGAAAAATGATGGATGCTCCGGCCCAGCCCAGCGGGAAAACGATTGATGAACTGGTTTTTTGTCGCTTTCGGACTGTTGCTGTCGCTGGCAGGGGCCTGGCTGGTCTACCTGGGTGCCGACATTAACCAGCGCGGACAGGATTGGGCGCAAATGGTGGCCGGGGCCGTGCTGGTATCGGGCGGCGCGGTGACTTTGGCTTTGGCCATGCTCATGTTCAAGCTGGACGCCTTGCGCAAGGCTTTCCGCAAAGCGGCGGCCGCCCCGGCACCGGCCATTCCTTTGGCCATCTCCGTGCCTCTGCCACCCCCCCACCCCCCGGCAACGGCACCCGTGCCGCCTTTGGTGCACCCCGAGCCGGTCGAAGAACTGGCCCTGCCACCCTTGCGGGCCAAGCCTGTGCGGGTGGCTGGCGCATTTGCTGCGGGTGCCGGGGCCGCCGCCGTGCTGCCCGCCCGCCCGCATGTGCCGCTGGCTGAAATGCCGCGGCCCCATCCGCCGGAAACGGGCGATTGGCCATTGCCAGCTGTAGCGGCGGATACGGCGGATACGGCGGATGAACCGGAAATCCCGGCCCGTTTGCCTCCCGTGCCAGATTTCCACATGCCGCCGCTCCCGGAACATGGGGCGGCGCGGGTGCCTTTGCCGCTGCCGGTTGCCGAAGCGCCGCAGTTCATCTCCGGCAAGGCGGAAGCCGAACTCACCGCGATTCTTGCCCCGCCGCCGCATCATGTGCCGGGGGTGGACGCCAGGCGGGATGTCTCTGTCCCGCTCGATGGGGACTGGCTGGACCAGGCTTTGTCGGGCGACCCTTCAGACCCGCTGTCGTTCAACCCGCAACCACAGGCCACACTGGCACCAATTGTTCACGAAGCTGCCATTCAAGCCGGGGCGGAACCGGAAGTGGCAGACGAGGACCATTCGCTGGAGGATGAAGTCACCCGCGAAATGTCGTTTGCCCGTTCGCCGGCCCCCTCCGGCCCGCCCCTCATTCCGGTTCCAGAAACGCTCCGGGAGGCGCCGCCGGTTGCAGCGCGCAACGATATCATTGGCCGCCACAAGGTCGGCAATGTCGAATATGTCATGTATGCCGATGGCTCGATTGAAGCCGATGACGGGGGTTCGCGCCGCCATTTCGGTTCGATGGCTGAACTCAAGGCCCATCTGGTCCAGGCTGTCTGACGCCACAGAGGCGCAGCCCGCTTCCGGGGTCGCGGGCTTTCCCGCCGGCTGAGCGGGCGGCGTTTCAGTCTTGCCACATCACGCGTTACCTCATGTATCCCATTCGCCACTGGCACGGCTGATGGCGAAGGCATAGTCGAGTGCGGTTTCCTCCAGCGCGGCAAACCGGCCGGAGGCACCGCCATGGCCCGCATCCATATTGGTTTTCAGCAGCACGGGGCCGCCCCCGGTCATCCGTTCGCGCAGGCGCGCCACCCATTTGGTCGGCTCCCAATAGGTCACGCGCGGGTCGCACAGGCCGCTTTGCGCAAAAATCGCCGGATATTTCTGCGCCCTGACATTGTCATAGGGGGAATAGGCGGCAATGTTGGCAAAAGCTTCCGGGCTGGCGACCGGATTGCCCCATTCCAGCCATTCGGGCGGGGTTAGCGGGAGTTTGTCATCCAGCATGGTGTTGAGCACATCGACAAACGGCACATCGGCGATAATGCCGCCAAACAATTCGGGTGCCATATTGGCCACCGCCCCCATCAGCATCCCCCCGGCCGAGCCGCCGTGGGCGATGATGCGCCCTGGGGCAGTATAACCTTCACTGACCAGATAGCGGGCGACAGCGACATAATCGGCAAAGGTGTTGGGCTTGTGCTCCAGCTTGCCATCCTCATACCAGTGCCAGCCCTTGTCCGCGCCGCCGCGGATATGGGCAATGGCATAGACAAAGCCGCGATCCACCAGCGACAGCGCCGATGTGCTGAAGCTGGCCGGAATGGAATAGCCATAGGCCCCGTAGCCATAGAGCAGCACGGGCGCGGCGGCTGCGGCGTCCCGGTCCCGCCGGTAGAGAATGGAGACGGGGACCGATGCGCCATCATGCGAGGGCACATGCAGGCGGCGGGTGACATAATCCCCCGGAACATGTCCGGACGGCACCTCCTGGCGCTTGACCAATATACGCTGGCGCGTCGCCATGTTGTAATCATAGGTTTCGCGCGGCGTTGTCATGGAAGAATAGGTAAAGCGCAGCACTGGCGTATCAAATTCGAAGCCCGGATCAAGCCCGAGCGAATAGGCTTCCTCGGCAAAGGCAATCTGGTGCTCGGCACCACTGGCGATTTCGGTGATGACAATGCGGGGCAGGCTGTCCTCGCGCTCCATCCGGACCATGTAATTTTCGAAAACCGTGCCGGTAACGATCATCCGGCCCGGCTGGTGCGGCACCAGATCGGCCCAGTTTTCCCGGCCCGCCGAGTGCAGCGGGGCGCTGGCAATGCGAAAATCCTTCGCGTCATTGTCATTGGTGCGGAAATACAAGTTTTCATGCCGGTGCTCGACGTCGTAGCGCACGCCATCGCGGCGCGGTTCCAGATGCAGCACGGGGGCACTGGCATTATGCAGGTCAATCAAATGGCCCTGCGAAGAATCGTGATCATGCACCGATACCAAAGCAAACCGGCTCTGCTGCAATTCGCGCAAATGGATGAACAGGCCGGGGTCCGCCTCCTCCAGCACCAACACATCGCGCGATTGCGGGGTGCCGATCATATGGCGGAAAATCCGGGCCGGGCGATGGTTGGAATCGACCCAGACATAGTAGAAAGCCGTGGAATCGGCGCTCCAGACAATGCTGCCGTCCGTTTCCTCCAGCACATCGGCCAAATCGCTGACGCTGCCCCCGGCGGAGATGTGGCGCAGCCGGATCGTGTAGAGTTCCGAGCCCTTGTCATCAACGCTCCAGGCCAGCATCGCATGGTCTGGCGAATGGCCGGTTTCACCCATGTCGAAAAACGCCTTGCCTTTGGCGAGCGCGTCGCCATCCAGCAACAGGGTTTCCGGGCCACCCAAGCGGGCGGTGCGGCAGACCAGCTCATGCTGGCCGCCTTCGCGGTAGCGGTCATAATAGGCAAAGCGGCCATCGGGGCAGGGCGGATCATTGTCCTCCTCCTGCATCCGCCCGCGCATTTCGGCCAGCAATTGCTTTTGCAACTGCCGGGCCGGTGCCAGAACGGCTTCGGCATAGCGGTTTTCAGCCTCGATATGGGCGCGGATGTCGGCGGGCAGGGCGGCAGGGTCGCGCAGCACTTCCTGCCAGTTATCGGCCCGCAGCCAAGCATACTCATCTTGCAGCAATTGCCCGTGCACAATCCTTGACGTCGGGCGCTTTTCAGCACCCGGAGGCGCTGGCACATCGCCATGCAATTTCATGCGGGCCGGATTCGTGATCGTCATCAATGCTCAACCTGTGCCTGGGGGATGCGGCACTGCCGCCCCTTCTCCCTAGGCGTTTGCAAGGTAACCAGCAAGCGCGGCAATGGCCAAACGGGTGCAGGGCAGCAAGCATTCGTCCCGCGCGGCCGTGCGCCACCCGGCCAGGCATTGCACTCATTACTTGCAATTCCATGCATCCAATAAAATCTGGTTCGCCCGTCAGGGTGAAGAAGCCGATAGTTGATTTCCCCACCGCTTTTGGGGCGTGACCTTGCTCAACTTGATAGCTATGCTGCATTGCATCAAAGATTTGACTTGAAGCCAATTCCCGTTGCACCAAAAGTTGAATATTATTGTGGTGCAATCAGCTTGCAGTGCTGAAGATAATGGCATATCAAATCTTGCAAGTCTTGGAATGCAGAATCGAACACGGGCAAAGCAATTGCGTTTTTCCTGATGGTTCCGGGTCCAGGATGGCTACGCGGAAAACGCGTCGCGGCTTGATCTGAAAGAGAAAAACCATGATCGATTCAATGAGCAAAGTAAATTACATTGAACTTGCTGCTGATATTGTGTCAGCCTATGTCAGCAACAATTCAGTGCCCACCTCCGAGTTGCCAGCGCTGATTGGTGACATTCATGCGGCTCTGATGCGTGTTTCGACGGGTGCGCCTGTTCCCGTTGTTGTCGAAGCGCAAAAGCCGGCAATTTCTCCCAAAAAGTCCATTTCGAGCGATTACCTGATCTGCCTCGAAGACGGCAAGAAGTTCAAGTCGCTGAAGCGTCATCTTCGCACCCATTACAATCTCTCGCCGGAAGAATATCGCGAGAAGTGGAATCTGGGTGCTGATTACCCGATGGTGGCTCCCAATTATGCCATGGCACGTTCCAACCTGGCCAAGAAAATGGGTCTGGGCCAGCAGCGCCGCCGCAAGGGCCGGTAAATTTCTCTGGTCATCGCGCCGATTTTCAAGCCGTCGTTTCCAGACCGGGAACGGCGGCTTTTTCGTGCGCCGTCCACACATAACATATTCAAGTTAGCAATAAGAAAATTTTCTTAATTATGAAAAAAGACTTGTATCTAATTGGTGCCGATGTATGTTCTCTTGATGTTCCATCCAGCCATGCGAATGTCCGCGAGCGGTGCAAGGGACGAGGGGATCAATGGAAATGGAAAACAAACTGTCGCGGCCAGCACCGCGAAATATGGCGGCAGCAAAACCGTCCGGGCAATTTGGCAAGGTGCTTCTGGCCCTGGCAGAGGCCAATGCCTATGGCATGCTCGTGACAGAATCGGGGGTGGCGCAATTGCGGCTGTGCAGCCAGCGCAAGGGCATTTCCGTCTGCATCCACAATGCCCGGTCCGAAATGTCTGCGGACCTTGAGAAAGCCGGCTTGGCCGAATGGCTGCCCGCCGGAAATTCCGGCGTCCGCCGCCTGGTGCTGACAGAGACGGGCCGGGCGCAGGCCGCACGGTTGCAGGCGGGCGCAGACTTAAACCCCTTTCAGGCCCAGCACCAGGAGATTTCGCGCCGGACACTGGAAACAGGCGCTGCTCCTGTCGTGTTTGACGAAAGCGAAAGCCCGCTGGCCTGGCTGGCGCGGCGCAAGGGCCGGGATGGCCGCGCGCTGATTGACCCTGTCTGCCTCGCAGCTGGAGAACGTTTCCGGGCCGATTTGACCATTGCCCACATGCTCCCGCGCGTTACGGCCAACTGGTCGTCCGTTGGTGG
>JAYVYA010000404.1:0-9056 GCA_043784745.1 Hyphomicrobiales bacterium | reverse complement strand
ATTTCGCGCGGAGCCGTTGAAGTGCTGGATATTCCGCTGAAAGCGGCTGAAACGGTTGAGGCGGGATCGCTGCAGCGCCGCGCCTATGACGGCGCGGTGGAACTGGTGGCTGGCTTGATCCGGCGGAATTTTCCAACCAAATGACCGCCCCCGCCGAGCCCGCCAGCCCCCATGAGCCATCTAGACCGGCCCGGCCAAGGCGCGGACGGTTCATTACGCTGGAAGGCGGCGAGGGGGCTGGAAAATCCACCCAGCAGAAGATGATTTTGGCGCGTCTGGCGGCGATGGGCGTCGAGGCCATCGGCACACGCGAACCTGGCGGCTCGCCCCATGCCGAGGAATTGCGCACCATTCTGCTGTCGGGTGCCGCAGCTCCGCTGGGAGCGATGGCCGAGGCGGTGCTGTTCTCCGCCGCCCGCATCGACCACCTCGATATCAAAATCCGGCCGGCGCTGGCGCGCGGCACCTGGGTGGTTTGCGACCGGTTCAGCGATTCCACCCGGGCCTACCAGGGCGCGCTGGGCAATCTGGATCCGCGCCTGATCCGGACGCTGGAACGGGTGACATTGGGCGACACGCGGCCCGACCTGACGCTGATCCTCGATTTGCCGCCCGAACTGGGCCTCGCCCGCGCGGCATCCCGGCGCGGTAAAAGCGAAGCGGCCGACCGGTTTGAAGCTGAGGCCCTGGCGTTTCACCGGGGATTGCGCGCCACGTTCCGCGAAATTGCGGCGGCGGAGCCGGAGCGCTGCGCCCTGATAGATGCGTCCGGCACTGCCGCCGTGGTGGCCGGGCGCATCTGGGCCGCGATTTCCAAACGGCTGTTTTCGGCGCGGATGCGGGCGAAGGCCCGCCCATTATTCTCAAGTGCTGCGGCAGCAAAGGCGGTCAGCGCATGAGCCGTGACGAGGAAATCCCCGATGCCGACCGGGCCGGAAACGCCCCGCTGCCACGCGAAACCAGTGCCCTGTTTGGCCATGGCGCGGCAGAACTGGCGCTGCTCGACGGCTACCGGGCGGGCCGCCTCGCCCATGCCTGGATTTTGGGCGGGCCGGAAGGCATCGGCAAGGCAACGCTGGCCTGGCGCTTCGCCCGTTTCCTGCTGGCCCATCCTGATCCAAACTCGGCGCAGGTGCGGGCAGCCACCAGCCTTGCAACAGACCCCGAGCACAAGGTGGCCCGGCGCATGGCGGCGGGCGGGCACGGCAATGTCTTCCGGCTCCGGCGCGAATGGGACAGGGAGAGGAAAAAGTTGCGTACGGAAATCAGCATTGATTCAGTGCGCGAATGCATCAGCATGTTCCACCAGTCGGCAGCCGTTGACGGCTGGCGGGTATGCATTGTCGACAGTGCGGAGGAACTCAACAAAAACAGCGCCAATGCGCTGCTCAAGCTGATTGAGGAACCACCCGCCCGCTCGCTGTTCCTCATCATTTCGCAAAAACCCGGGCAGTTATTGCCCACCATCCGGTCCCGCTGCCGCAAGCTTATGATGCCGGGGCTGGCGGAGGTGGACATTATCCGGGCCATTGAATCCCTTCCAGCCAGCATGGGGCGCAAGAGCCAGGCGGACCTCACGGTCGCTGCGGCCCGGGCAGAGGGCTCGGTTCGCGAGGCCCTGCGCCTGCTGGACCAGGAAACGCTGGTGTTTGACCGCCGCCTGGGCGCGGCACTGGCGAGGCTGCCCGGCGTGGAATGGCGCGACATTCACAGCCTTGCCGACAATGTCACGGGCAAGGACGGGGAGCGCGCCTATGACATGCTGATGCGCGGTGTTTTTGGCTATCTGGCCCAGGCAGTCCGGGCAGGGGCGCAGGCGGGCCAGTCCACGCCGCGACTGGCCCGTCTGGCCGAGGGCTGGGAAAAGCTGCGCGATCTCGTGCGCGAGGCCGAAGCGCTCAATCTCGACAAGCGGGCGCTGGTGCTGACCCTGTTCATGGAACTGGCAGAGGCGACAGGGGCAGCAGCCCCCTAGACTAAAGCGTGATGGCACCAGGCTGCAAGGCAGCGGTGCCGATCTTCATTGAACCGGTGCCAGCACTTTGTTACACCCGCTTGAGCGGAACCAAGGTGCCATGACCCAAAAACCCCTTTTTTCGATTTCAACGGCGATTCCCTATGCCAATGGCGCGCCCCATATCGGCCATGCCTATGAGCGCATTGCCACAGACGTCATCCAGCGCTTCAAGCGGCTGGACGGGCATGACGTGCTGTTTATCACCGGCATGGACGAACATGGCCAGAAAATGCAGCGCACCGCCGAAACGCTGGGCCTGACGGCGCAGGACTTTGCCGACAGCATTGCCGCCCGGTTCCTGCGCATGGGCGAGGCGCTGAATGCCGTGGCTGATGATGTCGTGCGCACCACTCAGCCCCGGCACTTTGCCGCTGCGCAGGCGATCTGGAAGGCGATGGCAGACAGGGGCGACATCTACCTGTCGCGTTATTCGGGCTGGTATTCGGTCCGCGACGAGGCGTTTTTTGACGAGGACGAACTGGTGCCCGACGCCAAGGGCACCCGCCGCACTGCCGCCGGTGCGCCGGTGGAATGGGTCGAGGAGGCCAGCTATTTTTTCCGCCTCTCAGCCTACCAGGACCGGCTGCTGGCCCATTACGAAGCCCATCCCGAATTCATTGTTCCGGAAAAATATCGCAATGAAATCATGTCCTTCGTCAAGCGCGGGCTGAATGATTTCTCGGTCAGCCGCACCACGTTTGACTGGGGCATCCCCGTGCCGGGCGATGCCGCCCACGTGATGTATGTCTGGGTTGACGCGCTGACCAATTATATTACCTCCACCGGCTATCCCGATATGGCCAACCCAAAGGCTAAATACTGGCCGTTCAGCGCCCATGTCATCGGCAAGGACATTACCCGCTTCCACGCCATATTTTGGCCAGCCTTCCTGATGTCGGCCGACCTGCCCTTGCCCAAACAGATTGTCGTGCACGGTTTTCTGTTCAACAAGGGCGAGAAAATGTCGAAATCGACAGGCAATGTCATCGACCCCTTCACGCTGGCCGAGCATTATGGCGTCGACCAGATGCGCTACTTTTTCCTGCGCGAAGTGCCGTTCGGGCAAGACGGGAATTATTCGCACGAAGCCATTGTCAACCGTATCAATGCCGATCTGGCGAACGACCTTGGCAATCTGGCGCAGCGCTCGCTGTCGATGATCGCCAAGAA
Source organism: Hyphomicrobiales bacterium (assembly GCA_043784745.1). Classification (GTDB taxonomy): domain Bacteria; phylum Pseudomonadota; class Alphaproteobacteria; order Rhizobiales; family Beijerinckiaceae; genus JAYVYA01. The sequence goes on along the minus strand of JAYVYA010000404.1, from coordinate 5,869 downwards.
TTGCGCGGGCAGGGTGCCCGTTCCAGGGGACTTGACCGCCGTAGATGAGGAAATTCTGGCGCAGGCCCGCGCCCTGCCAGCCAAATGCCGCGCCGCAATGCAGGAATTTGCGCTGCATACCATGCTGGCCGATATCTGGAAGGTGGTGGCCGAGGCCAACCGCTATTTCGCCAGCGAGGAGCCGTGGATCAAGCGCAAGACCGACCCGGCGCGAATGGCAACGGTGCTGTATGTCACCGCCGATGTCGTGCGGATGATTGCACTCATGGTTCAGCCGGTGATGCCCGCAGCCATGGGCAAAATGCTCGACGCCCTCGGCGTCGCGGCGGAGCACCGGAACTTTTCCGACATCGACCATGCGCTGGTCGCTGGAACCGCCTTGCCAGCGCCTGCCCCGATTTTTCCGCGCTATGCCGAAGCCGAGGCTGCGAGCTGATGCTGATCGATTCGCATTGCCATCTCGATTTTCCCGAATTCGCGCCGGAGCTGGACCAGGTGGTGGCGCGGGCCGGGGCGGCTGGCGTGCGCCAGATGATCACCATCTCGACGCGGGTGGACCGGTTTGAGATTTACCGGGCGATAGCCGGACGTTTCGACAATATATTCTGCACCGTCGGCACCCACCCGCATCAGGCGCATGAGGAGCCAGAGGCCAGCATTGCTGAAATCGTTCGGCTCTCCGCCCATCCCAAATGTGTCGGGATCGGCGAGGCGGGGCTGGATTATCATTATGACCGCGCCCCGCGCAAGGTGGCAGCGCGGGTGTTCCGCACCCACATCGCGGCGGCGCGCATCACCGGCCTGCCATTGGTGATCCATTCGCGCGATTCGGATGCGGATATGGCGGCGATCTTGCGCGATGAAATGGGGAAGGGGGCTTTTAAAGCCCTGCTCCACTGCTTCACCTCCTCCCGCACGCTGGCACAAACCGGGCTGGAACTCGGGCTGTATGTCTCTTTCTCCGGCGTGCTGACTTTCAAAAACTCGCAGGAATTGCGCGACATTGCCCGCGATCTGCCGCTGGACCGCCTGCTGGTCGAGACTGATGCACCCTATCTCGCCCCCATGCCGCATCGCGGCAAGCGCAATGAGCCGGCCTTTGTTGCCCATACTGCTGCCGTTCTGGCACAGGCCAAGGGCGTCAGCGCCAGCCAGATGGCCGCAGCAACCACCGCCAATGTATTGAGATTATTCACTAAAATGCCTGACTTGGCGGAGGCGGCATGAGTCTGGCGCTCACCATTCTGGGCTGCGGCTCCTCGGGTGGTGTGCCCCGGCTGGGGGCTGGCTGGGGAGCCTGCGACCCAGCCAATCCGAGGAACCGGCGGCGGCGCTGTTCGGTCCTGCTGGAGCGGACCGGAGCGGAAGGGATCACACAGGTGCTGGTGGATACCTCGCCGGACCTGCGCGAGCAATTGCTGGGCCAGGAGGTGGACCGGCTGGACGCGATCCTCCTCACCCATTCCCATGCCGACCATATCCACGGCATGGATGATGTGCGCGCGCTGGTGATCCACAACCGCAAGCGCATTGATATCCATATGGATCAAGCCACTTCCGACGTGGTGCACAAAGGCTTTGGCTATATTTTCCAGACGCCGCCAGACAGCCTGTATCCGCCGCTGCTAACCGAGAAAAGGCTGGTGGCGCTGAAGCCGGTGCGCCTGTCCGGCCCCGGTGGCGAGATTGAGGCGCTCCCGTTCCGTCTCAGCCACGGCGAGATCGACGCGCTCGGGTTCCGCATTGGCAATCTGGCCTATACGCCTGATCTGAATGCGATTCCCGCCGAAAGCCTGCACGCACTGGAAAACCTCGATGTCTGGATTATCGACGCGCTGCGCCACACGGCGCATCCCAGCCATTTTTCACTGGGTGAGGCTCTGGAATGGATCGGCCGCCTAAAGCCCCGGCGCGCGGTGCTGACCAACATGCACACGGATCTGGATTACGGGGCGCTGCGGGCAATCCTGCCGGCGGGGGTGGAACCGGCCCATGACGGGATGCGGATAGAGGCAGAGTGATATGCGGTGTATTTTGGTTCCATAATATTGATTATGCGAAGCAGACCTGTTTCAAATGTCACGCGGGCGGCGATGGCCGGGCCTGCCCCATTCCCGCCAAAATCATTTTCGCCAGCCCCTTGGCAGATGTTAAGGAAGCCTGCTACAAAGCGCGCTGCACGTGTGCATACCGGCTGCTGTAAAATGCTGGATGCAATCTGCTGTCCGGACCCGGAAAGTTCGGCTGGCAGTGGGGACACAGCAAGAATTTGTGTCGTCTTGGGCAGGCAATGGATTTCAGGCGGATTGAAGCAGGCAGAACATGAGCAAAGGTAGAGACTTCCGGGGACCGAAAAAGCGCGGATTCGATGATGATGCGCCGTCCTCTTACGATACGCGCCCGGCGCGTACCCCGCGCCCGGCATTTGGCGGTGGCGGTGATTTTGGTGGTGGTGGCGCTGCCATGGGCGGCTCGGCACCGGTATCCAACGCGGCTCCGGTCGATGCGGTGGTGAAATGGTTCAAGGGCGACAAGGGCTTCGGCTTTGTCGAGTTGAGCAATGGCGCTGGCGATGCGTTCCTGCACATTGGCGCGCTGCAATCGGCAGGCTATGAGACGGTGCCCCCCGGTGCCAAGCTCAAGGTTCAGGTCGGCACCGGCATGAAGGGCGCGCAAGTGACCCGCGTGCTGGAAGTGGACACGGCAGGCGCTGCAGAGCGCGCGCCGGCGGCTCCCCGTTCGTTTGACGGTGGCGGCGCTGGCGGGGCCCGACCGCCGCGCCGTGCACCCGATCCCTCGACCGCGATCGAGATTACCGGCAAGGTCAAGTGGTTTGACGACGGCAAGGGCTTTGGCTTCGTCCAGAGCAATGACGGCGGCAAGGATGTGTTTGTGCACATTTCCATCCTCGGCCCGGCTGGTATCACCCATCTGGCCGAAGGCCAGGCGGTGTCGATGCGCGTGGTCGATACCCCCAAGGGCCGTGAAGCACTGTCGATCAACCTCGACTGAGCTTCTTGCCTGATACCGGATTTGAGCGAGCAGGGTGCAACCACCCTGCCCGCTTTTTTGCGTTTCAAACTCCGATTTGAAAGTCACTGGCCATGCAACCGTCCACGGAAATTTCACGGCTGATAGAAATTATGGCCGCCCTGCGCACGCCCGGCACCGGCTGCCCGTGGGATTTGAGCCAGGATTTTACCTCCATCGCGCCCTATGCGATTGAGGAAGCCTATGAAGTGGCCGATGCGATTGAGCGCGGCGATATGGGCGATCTGGTTGATGAACTCGGCGATTTGCTGCTGCAAGTGGTGTTTCACGCCCAAATGGCAGAAGAAGCCGGGAGTTTTAACTTTGGCGACGTGGTGCAGGCCATTACCGGAAAGCTGGTCCGCCGCCATCCGCATGTGTTTCGCGATGCCCGCGATCTGTCCCCCGCAGCGGTGAAAAAGCTCTGGGGTGAAATCAAGGGCGAAGAAAAAGCGGCGCGGCGGAGGCAGGCCGCGCCCAAAACACTTCTTGCTGATATTCCAGTTGCCCTGCCCGGTTTGACGCGGGCGGTAAAATTGCAGGCCAAGGCGGGGTCGGTCGGGTTTGACTGGAATGACCCGCGCGCCGTGCTGGCCAAAATCCGCGAGGAGACCAACGAGATCGAGACGGCGCTGGAGGGCGGCATCAAGGCCGAGATATCAGATGAAATCGGCGATGTGCTGTTTGCCCTTGCCAACCTCGCCCGCCATGTCGATGTGGACCCCGAGGCCAGCCTGCGCGGCACCAATGCCAAGTTCGAGCGCCGGTTTGGCCATATCGAGGCGGTTTTGACGGCGCGCGGCGCGGTGTTGAAAGACACCAGCCTTGAGGAGATGGAGCGGCTTTGGCAGGAAGCGAAAGGGCTGGAGCGGGCAAACCAGTCGCAATAGGCAAATGTTCTTAGGTTTATTGTCTTAGGATAATTTACCTGTCTGGCGAACAGGGTTTGCTGCTGCCATAATCTGGCAATAGAGCATGATGTGTTTGATCTGAATCACCCGTCACTGCCCTTCTCGCCCAGCGTTCGAGGCTGGCGCGAAGCGCCGGATGAGGGGTAAATGAAGCAGGCTAATTGTTTGATCCAGAATCATATTTCGTAAATCGTCCGCTATATTATGCGCTTGGCGCTACCCCTCATCCGGCCCAAGCGGGCCACCTTCTCCCGCAGGGGGAGAAGGAAAGAGCAGCTCAATCTAAACACATCAGGCTCTAGAATGCTGCATCACGGACCGCGAACTTTCAGGTTCGAAAGCCGATGCAACTTGCGAACCTGAAGTATCGCGGTGCTGGAGCAGGAACTCGGCACCAGCCTGCGCACGCTCTACCGCGACATTGCCAGTGCATTGCCCATCGTTTTACCTCCCAAACCGCTTTACCACCCGTTCCATGCGCTCCGGCGCTACCCGCAAAGTCAGCCGCGCCGAGCCGTCGTCCAGTCCTTCCCGGGCCATCACTTCGGCGTTTTCATAGAGCCAGTGCAGCCCCTGCCCGTCCCCGGCTGGCACGACAACCTGCACTTCGATACGCCCGCGCGCCAGCCGCGTTTCAATTGCCGCCATCAGCGCCTCAAGCCCCTCGCCAGTCAAGGCGGAGACGGGGAGCGGGCGGGCATTGCCGGGCTTGTGGGCGGCGGCGGCGTCCAGCGCCGCCTGGCCGCTGGCGGGCAGCAGATCGACTTTGTTCCACACTTCAATCAGGCGGGAGTTGTCCTGCGGGTCAATCCCCAAATCGCCCAAAATTTTTGCCACATCGGCGCTCTGGGCCTCGCTGTCCTCATGCGAGATGTCGCGGACATGCAGGATCACGTCCGCCGCAATCACCTCCTCCAGCGTGGCGCGGAAGGCCGAGACCAGCATGGTGGGCAAATCCGAGATGAATCCAACCGTGTCGGACAAAATTGCCTTGCCGCCATGCGGGAGCACCAGCGCCCGAAGGGTTGGGTCCAGCGTGGCAAACAGCAGGTCCTGCGCCAGCACACCGGCGCGGGTCAGGCGGTTGAACAGGGTGGATTTGCCTGCGTTGGTGTAACCCACCAGCGCCACCACCGGCCACGGCACATCGCTCCGCTGCTTTCTGTGCAAGCCGCGGGTTTTCTTCACCCCTTCCAGCTCGCGCTCAATGCGGATCATCCGCTCCTGAATCAGGCGGCGGTCGGTCTCGATCTGGGTTTCACCAGGGCCGCCGAGAAAGCCGAAGCCGCCGCGCTGGCGCTCCAGATGGGTCCACGAGCGCACCAGCCGCGATTTCTGGTAGTTGAGATGCGCCAGTTCCACTTGCAGCGACCCCTCGCGGGTGCGGGCGCGCTGGCCAAAAATTTCAAGGATCAGCCCGGTGCGGTCAATCACTTTGGCAGAAAAGGCCTTTTCGAGATTGCGCTGCTGCACGGGCGACAGCGCACAATCCATCATCACCAGGCTGACTTCATGCTCCTCCGCCAGCGCTTTGATCTCCTCAAGCTTGCCGGTGCCCAGATAAGTGGCCGGACGGATTTCGGCGAGATTGGCGCTGATGCTGGCGACCACGTCAAGGTCAATGGCGCGGGCGAGGCCCATCGCCTCTTCCAGCCGTGCCGCTGCCCCGCGCGAATTGGCCACGCCCGCTGCCCGTCCGGCGCGGGCGTTCAAATAAGGGCCAACTACCAGCGTGCGGGTGGCGCGGGCCAGAGCCTTCTCCTGGGCCATGGCGTTGAGATCAACACCATCGCCCGATTGCTGCACGGCATAACCGGTGTTGCCAGAGTTTTTAGGGTCGCCGGAATTATTTTTCAGGTTTGTCGCCTTCATCGGCTGGTTCAAACATCTGGATCGGCTGGCCGGGCATGATGGTCGAAATGGCGTGC
>JAYVYA010000403.1:0-10900 GCA_043784745.1 Hyphomicrobiales bacterium | reverse complement strand
GTTGCGAAAAGCAGGGGGATCAATCCAAAGGCGGTAATGAATGCCGTCATCAACACCGGCCGCAAGCGGCGCTTGGCGCCCTGCAGCACCACGTCACTGCCGCTGGCTCGATTCACCGCCTGAATGATCTGATGGGAGAGCCGCCGGAAGCAGCCGATGCGGCGGACGCCGGCATCTTGCCCCGCCTGGCGGAGGGTGTGGCGTTTGAGAATGTTGGCTTCCATTATCCGGGCGGCAAGTTCAAGCTGGAGATTCCCGCACTGAACCTGGCGCGCAATTCCTTCGTGGCCGTGGTTGGCCCTTCGGGTTCGGGCAAAAGCACGGTGCTGAACCTCCTCCTGCGCTTTCACGAGCCGGACCGGGGCGTGATTGCCATAGACGGGCAAGATATTCACAAGGCCACGCGCGAGTCATTGCGGGCCCAGATTGGCATCGTGTTTCAGGACAATTTCCTGTTCAATTCCAGCATTCTGGACAACATCCGCGTCGGTTCGCCCGATGCGACGCTGGAGCAAGTGCGCGCCGCCGCCCATGATGCCGAGATTGACGATTTCATCATGGCCTTGCCAAACCAGTATGAAACCTCCGTTGGCGAGCGCGGCGCACAATTGTCCGGCGGGCAAAGGCAAAGGCTGGCCCTGGCGCGCGCCCTGTTGCGGGACCCGCCGATCCTGCTGCTGGATGAAGCCACCAGTGCCCTCGACCACGCCACCGAAACCGCCGTCAACGCCACCCTGCTACGGCTCGCCAAATCCCGCCTAGTGATCAGCGTCACCCACCGCCTCGGCAGTGCGGAACTGGCGGACCAGGTGGTGGTGTTTGAAAAGGGCAAGCTGATGGAAACGGGGACGCACGATCAGCTACTGAAAAGCAAGGGGTTTTATGCGGCGTTTTGGGAGAAGCAGGGGAAGAAGAAGGTGAAGAAGGGGTAGGGGCGTGCCTGTATCAAGTTCCAGACAGCCATTTTGAAACGTCGCCAACAAACCGAACCGCCTGCTCTATCCCAGTTGCTGCTTCAGCCAGCGACGTGTGAACTTGCGGGTCAATTCCATAATCCGCGATCACTTTCAAGCCGTAGGCCGGCTGCATGGGGGATATGGAGCCTTGAAAGTGCGTTTCTTGAATTGGATTTGAAATTGCCAAATTGGTCGCAAGCGCTGCTTGCCAAACAACCAGGTTTTCATGTATCTTTTATAGATCAATTTTCGGAATAAAATTTTGCCTAACTGCACCGCCCCGCACCCCGCTTGCACCCTGCGCGACCGCGCAGCGGCAGGCCGTGCGTGCGCGCTCAAGCTAGCCAGCCTGCTGCTTAGCTGCCCCTGAGGGCCTGCCGGGCGTTGCGCCCTGGCGCTCAGGGGAGGTGCCGCCGCCAAACTCTTTTCCTTGTCCAGCGCTGTGCGATCCCCAAAATCCCGCGCCGGACCAATCTGGAAGCCACATCATGTCCGCTGCCAACACCGACAATGTCCTGATTTTTGATACCACCCTGCGCGATGGGGAGCAATCGCCGGGCGCTACCATGACTTTTGAGGAAAAGCTGGAGGTGGCCGACCTGCTCGACGCGATGGGCGTTGACATTATCGAGGCTGGCTTTCCCATCGCCAGCGAGGGTGATTTTGAGGCGGTGGCCGCCATCGCCAGCCGGGTCAAGCGCGCCACCGTCGCCGGGCTGGCCCGCGCCGGTGCCAGGGATATTGACCGGGCGGGCGAGGCGGTAAAACATGCCCAAAAAGGGCGCATCCACACCTTTGTGGCTACCTCTCCCATCCATCTGAAATATCAATTGCAGAAGGATGAGGCCCAAGTGCTGGAAATGGTGGTCAATTCCGTCACCCGCGCCCGCAATCTGGTGGAGGATGTCGAATGGTCGGCGATGGACGCCACCCGCACACCGCTGGACTATTTGTCGCGCTGCGTCGATGCCGCGATCAAGGCCGGGGCGACGACGATCAATTTGCCGGATACAGTGGGCTACACCACGCCCGAAGAATATTTCGCCATGTTCGATTTCATGCGCAGGAATGTAGCGAACTCCGACAAGGCGGTGTTTTCGGTCCATTGCCACAACGACCTCGGCCTCGCCGTGGCCAATTCGCTGGCCGGGGTGCGCGGCGGCGCGCGGCAGGTGGAATGTACCATCAACGGCATTGGCGAGCGGGCGGGCAATGCCGCGCTCGAAGAAATCGTGATGGCGATCAAGACCCGCGGCGATGTGTTGCCGTTCCGCACCGGGGTGGACGCGACCTATCTCACCCGTGCGGCAAAACTGGTGTCGGCGGTCACCTCCTTCCCCGTCCAGTACAACAAGGCGATCATTGGCCGGAATGCGTTTGCGCATGAAAGCGGCATCCATCAGGACGGCATGCTGAAAAACGCCTCGACCTATGAAATCATGACGCCCGAAAGCGTTGGCGTGTCCAAGACCTCGCTGATAATGGGCAAGCATTCGGGCAGCCATGCCTTCAAGAAAAAGCTGGAGGAACTGGGCTATAATCTCGGCGAAAATGCTTTGGGTGATGCTTTCAAACGCTTCAAGGATTTGGCTGACCGCAAGAAGGTGGTTTATGACGAGGATATTGAAGCCTTGGTCGATAATGAAATCGTCAGCGCCCATGACCGGATCAAGATTGTCGCGCTGGCAGTGATTGCGGGCACGACGGGACCGCAATCGGCCGAACTGACTCTGGATATTGAGGGCGCGCAGGTAACCCACAAAGCCGCCGGCAACGGCCCGGTGGACGCGATTTTCAACGCCATCCACGCACTGGTGCCGCATGAGGCCAAACTGGATTTATACCAGGTGCACGCGGTGACCGAGGGCACGGACGCGCAGGCCGAAGTCTCCGTGCGCCTGTCACAGGACGGCAAGAGCATTACCGCGCGGGGGGCGGACCCGGACACACTGGTGGCTTCCGCCCGCGCTTACCTCGCGGCGCTGAACAAGCTGATGGTGAGAGATGCGCGCGGGGCCAAGCTGGACCAGATGGCGGCGGGTTAGGGGGTGATGTGTTTAGATTGAGCTGCTCTTTCCTTCTCCCCCTGCGGGAGAAGGTGGCCCGCTTGGGCCGGATGAGGGGTAGCGCGAAGCGCATAAAGCAGCGTGCGATTTACGAAATATGATCCTGGATCAAACAATTCGCCTGCTTCGCATACCCCTCATCCGGCGCTTCGCGCCACCTTCTCCCGCAGGGGGAGAAGGGAAGTGGCGGCTGATTCAGATAAAACACATCACGCTCCAGGGGGCAGGTGCCGGGATCGCGGGCTTTCCAGCCCGCTTTTTCCGCTGAAAGGAAACGTGATGACAAGTGAAGTTGCCTTGCCGATGGCATTCTTGATCTGTCGTTCCTGCCACCATAAAGGGGGCGGCACAGGATAATTGCCAACGGTTCCGCAGCGCCCGTGCGGCTACCCCCCGTCCGCGACAAACCCCGCCGCTACAATCGCCGCCACCGCTACCGCCTCGTCATTGTCGGAAGTGTCGCCGGAGACGCCGATGGCACCGATGATGTGCTTTTCGGCATTGCGAATGAGGACTCCGCCGGCCACCGGCACTAATCCGCCATCCGTAATGCCGTGCAGGGCGGCAACGAAATGCGGGCGCTCGACGGCCATGGCACCGATGCGCCGGGAGCCGACGCCAAGGCCGACCGCACCGGCGGCTTTGGCCTGCGCAATTTTCCAGCGCAGCGGACTGGTACCGTCTTCCGCACCGGAGGCCTTGAGTGCGCCGCGCGCATCAAGGATGGCAATGGCGCAGGGATTGAGGTTTTTCTCGCGTGCCGCCTTGATCGTGCTGGCGAGCAGGGTCTGGGCGAGGGCGAGGGTGAATTCGGACATGGGGAGCCTCAAAGCGGGGAAAGGATGACCGGGATCAGCACGGCCCCCTTTGGCTTGTCAATGCGCCAGAGCGCATCCCGTCGCGTTTTTCTGGGTTGCCGCCCGCGCGGGGTTTGCTAAACTTTGGGACAACAGGGGACGCCTGACCGGTGTGCTCGTGGCCGAACTGGCCGGAAAACGGGCCCGGTAGTTTTTTGCCGCAGTGGACGCTATCAATGGCCTGCACCCGCAAACCGCAGGTGCCGTTTTTATGGACCGGCCATGCCGTTGTATTTCGCCTACGGCTCCAATATGGACCGCGCCGCCATGGCTGTTCGCTGCCCGCGCTCAAAACCGCTCGGGCTGGCCCGGCTGATGCGGCACCGGTTTGTCATCCTCCAGGCAGGCTATGCCTCGGTGGAACGCGACCCGCGCGCTGTGGTGCAGGGCGTTCTCTATGATCTGGCGCTGGCGGATGTGGCGGCTCTGGACCGCTATGAGGCCGTGGGGCACGGCCTCTATTCCAAGGTGATTCAGAGCGTGATCCGCGCTTCCGGCGGGCCGGTGCGGGCCCTGGTTTATGTCGGGCGCGGGGCCAGCGGCGGGCGGCCCCTGCCGGGATATATGGAAGGGGTGGTGGCGGGCGCGCGTGCGGCGGGGCTGGCGGAGGAATATTTGGCGGGGCTGGCGCGGGCGGGCGGGCTGGTGGCGGAGGCAAGTGCGCCAAAATCGCGGCTGCCGGGGTTACGGACACTTGTTGCAGGCGGCCCGTAGCCTACCCGCCAAACAGCTTGCCAAACTCCCGCCGCAGCACCGCGTCCACTTCGTCCATCGCCACTGGCAAGCCGAGATCGACAAGGCTGGTAACGCCCAGATGGGCCTGCCGGATGCCGCAGGGAACAATACCGGAAAAATGGCTGAGGTCGGGTTCGACATTCAGCGACAGGCCATGAAAACTCACCCAGCGGCGCACGCGGATGCCGATGGCGGCAATCTTGTCCTCCGCCATTTCCCCTGCCAGCCCGCGCGGCTTGTCCGGCCTTTGCACCCAGACGCCAACGCGGTTCTCCCGCCGTTCGCCCCGCACATTGAATGCCGCCAGCGTCGCGATGATCCAGCTCTCCAGCGCTGCCACAAAGGCGCGCACGTCCGGCTGGCGGCGCTTCAGGTCCAGCATCACATAGACCACCCGCTGGCCGGGGCCGTGATAGGTGAACTGGCCGCCGCGCCCGGCGGCAAAAACCGGGAAACGGGCATCGACCAGGTCGGCCTCGCGGGCGGAGGTTCCGGAAGTGTAGAGCGGGGGGTGCTCTACCAGCCAGACACATTCGGGTGCCGTGGCATTGGCAATGTCGGCCACGCGGGCCTCCATGAAGGCGATGGCGCCGGGGTAAGGCGTCAGGCCTTCTGACAGGCACCATTCCACCTTTGCAGGCGCGGCGATATTCGGGGCGGAAGCGGATAATGACATGGGCCAGCCTTAAGCCCTTGCCCGGCGTCTTGCCAAGCCCCCGGCAAACTGGTTGCAGGCTGTGATATTGCATATTTCCCGAAAACCCGTGATATTGGACTGCCATTTTTTCCCGGAGGAACAAGATGCGGAAGATCTCCCTTTTTTGCGGGCTTTGCCTGGTGGGTTGGCTTTCAGGCACGGCCATCGCCGCGGATTATCCCTGCCTTGACAATACGATGCGCGAAACCAGCCAGTCGCAAAATCCCCAGCCCGATCCGCGCAGCTCCCTGACTTGGGACCAATTGGGAAAGGCTGCCAGTGCCGAGGTGATGCAAAACATGCAGGGCGTCTGGTATTCGCAAACGACCGACCCGAACAGCGGCGCGGTGCAGCACCTGTATTATTCCTTTGAGCAGGGCGGGCTGTTTCGCTACCGCGACCAGACATGCGCAGTGGGCGCGGCGGTTTGCTCGGAGGGCGAAGGGGCCGGGGAATACCGGGCCAGCCAGCAGGGCGACGGGTCGATGTTCTACATGATCCGCTTTTCTGATCTGGTGCGGATCAGCCAGTGCCGCAGCAGCCAGTTTGAGTTTGCCGGTCCGCAGGCCATGGTGACGACCGCGGGCGGGCGGTGGCAAAGGGTGCCATGACCGGGCAAATCGCTGCTTGCCAGTGCAGGATGCCTTTGCTAAACGACACGCCTGTTGCGACGGCGCGATGACATTGCGCCGCCCGGTAACATGCGGCCATGGCGGAACTGGTAGACGCGTTAGCTTGAGGTGCTAATCCTGGAAACGGGGTGGAGGTTCGAGTCCTCTTGGCCGCACCATAGGAAAAACTCCCGGACCATTGGGATAGTTGCGCGGGGTTTCCGCCGGAACCTGCGGGCTTGAGAGGCCGGGCCGGTCAGGGAACGAGCCATGTTTTCCGCGCTTGGCTTTCATTGGGACCGCAAGGCCGTTCCCGGCGCAGGAATTCAACGAAAAAATGGTGCGCTTTTACCTCGGGCGCGATGCAACGGAGATGATGGCGTTTCTGGCGGACTGCCATCCGGATGCAAGTTCCTTCGCGGCAAATCCCTTGTGACAGCGGCTATTGCGCTGGCAAAATCCTCGGCCACATCCGCGACAGCGTCCGCCCGGTCTCTGAACTCCACCCCGCCGGGGCCGCCCGAACTGGTGTGACCCCGCCGCCCGGCACCAGATGCACCACTTTGTAACCGCCCTTCTTCAACGCCGCCAGCAGGTCCGGCAGCATGGCGGCGGTGGCGGGGCGGGAATCGTGCAGCAGGAGGATGCCGCGCCGCTCCTGCTGGAGGCGGCGCATCACCAGCGCCAATTCGGCATCCGGCGTCATCTCCAGCCAGTCGGACGCCCACAGGTCGGCACCAAATGGTGTGATGTTGCGGCCACCCAGCCAGTCCAGCAGCGGTTTTGTATCGCCAAAGCCGGGAAAGCGGAAGAAAGGCACGCGCGGCTCCGTGCCCGCCGAGCCATAGGCGGCGCGGTCATCCGCCGCAAAACCCCGGTCAATGTCGGCACGGGCGGCTGCATCGGTGAGGCCGCGCAAGGTGAGGGAGGGGTGGGAAAAAGTGTGGTGGCCGACCGTATGGCCATCCGCCACCTCGCGCCGGACCAGGGCCGGACTGGCGGCACTATTGCGGCCAATGAGAAAAAATGTCGCCTGAACGCATTCTTGGGCCAGCGCGTCGAGCACAGCGGGGGTGGTGCCGGGCAGGGGGCCGTCATCAAACGTCAGCACCACCTCGTGATCGGCCAGGGCGAGGGTTTGCGGATAGGTTTTCAGGCCAATGGCCGGCCCGCCGTTGTTGCCGATAATTTGGGTGCGGGAGGTGCCGAGCGCGCCAGCCGGGCAGGCGGCTTGGGCGGAATGCAAAAGCCCGCCAAACAGGACAATCAACAAAGCTCTGGTGGCGTGCATGCCCAATACCTGCTCTTTAAACCGGACAGAAAATGCCTGCCAACCACAGCGCAATTCCTGCCGCCACAAATTGGCAAAAACACGGCATTGGCGGAACAACCACTTTGCAGACTGATTTGCATAGTCAAAATCTGATGCAAATGCCGAATCAAACGGATTGCCTAATTCATCCCCCGTTCGTAAGAGACGTTGACTGTCGTGCCCCACCAGCTCCGGATTGCCCATGACCGAGAACGAGACATTGCTGCCAAAGGCCGGGCCGGAGCCCGATTTCCGCGATGCGCACGGCGGGATGGATGCGGCATTTGTGGCCTCGGTGGAGGCGGCGGTAGCGGCGCAAGATGCGCCCGCCGCGATTGCCCTGGCCGGGGAATTGCACGAAGCCGACCTTGGCGATTTGCTGGAGGCTATGGAAGCCGAGGCGCGCCCGCGCCTGATCGAACTGATGGGCGATGATTTCGATTTTGCCGCGCTGACCGAAGTCGATGATAATGTCCGCGAGGAAATTCTCGACGAACTGGAAAACAAGACCGTCGCCGAGGGCATTGAAGACCTTGATTCCGACGATGCCGTCTCGATTCTCGAAGATCTCGACAAGGCCGACCAGGATGAAGTGCTCGGAGCCTTGTCAGCTGTCGAGCGTGTCAACCTGCAGCGCTCGCTGGACTATCCCGAGGAATCGGCCGGTCGCCTGATGCAGACCGCGCTGATCACCGTGCCGCCGTTCTGGACCGTGGGCCAGGCCATCGACCATTTGCGCGATGCCGGGGAAGATGATTTGCCGGACAGTTTTTTCGAGGTGTTTGTGGTTGATCCGGCCCACAAACTGCTGGGCCATGTGTTTCTGGACCGGCTGGTGCGGACCAAGCGCCCGGTGCGGCTGGACTCGATCATGCAGGCGGACCGGCGCCGGGTGAAGGTGAGCGAAGAGCAGGGCGAGGTGGCGCGGCTGTTTGAGCGTTATAATCTGGTGTCCGTGCCGGTGGTGGACGAGGGCGACCGGCTGGTTGGCGTCATCACCATCGACGATATCGTCGATGTCATCCAGGAAGAGGCGGACGACAACCTGAAAGCCCTCGGCGGCGTGCAGGCGGGCGAAGAATTGTCCGACAATATTCTGGCCACCACCAAAAGCCGGTTCCCCTGGCTGTTCGTCAATTTGATCACCGCCTTTGCCGCTTCGCTGGTGCTGTGGCTGTTTGATATTCAGCTCGGCAAGATGGTGCAACTGGCCGTGCTCGCCCCGATTGTGGCCAGCCAGGGCGGCAACGCCGCCACCCAGACCATGACAGTGGCCGTGCGGGCGCTGGCGACGCGGGAACTTTCGCGCGGCAATGTGGCAAGGGTGATTTTTCGTGAAATTGCTGTGGGAGTGCTGAACGGGCTGATGTTTGGTGTCATTACCGGCATCGTTGCCGGCTGGTTTTTCGGGCTTCAGGGCCTTGGCTTCTGCATCGCCGCCGCAATGCTGACCAATCTGGTCGCGGGGGCCATCGGCGGCATATTTATTCCCCTCATTCTCGACAAGTTCGAGATTGACCCGGCGGTGTCGTCCGGGGCCTTTGTGACCACGGTGACGGATGTGGTGGGCTATTCGGCGTTTCTGACGATTGCGACGGTTTGGTTCAATCTGTGGTAAGGCTTGCTGGGGAGTTCCGCCATCTGCGCGGATATGGTAATCGTGCGCGATATTGAGAGCGTTTCATGACCCAGCTGACCAATCGTCCCAGCCTTTACGATCTGGATTTTTTTGCCTGGGCGAATGAGCAGGCCGCATTGCTGCGCCGGGGGCAATTTTCGGCTGCCGATATCGAAAATATTGCCGGGGAGATAGAAAGCATGGGGATCAGCGAAAAGCGCGAACTGGTCTCGCGGCTGCGCGTGCTGATGTTGAACCTTTCTTAAATGGCAGTTTCAGCCCGGCATGCGCAGTTTCAGCTGGAAGGGTAGTGTAGAGGTCCAGCGCTTTGATCTGGAAGATCATCTGGCGGATAATCCCAGCCTGAAATCGTCGATCGACAATTGCATCCGCAGTGCCTACCGGAAGGCGCGGGTGGAAGCCGCCACCGAGACCGGACTTTCGCAAAATACCTTTCCTGCGACTTGTCCCTGGAACCTTAACCAGATGATGCAGGCTGATTTCTGGCCGGGGCAGGCAGAAGGTTAGGCCGGAGGGCCATAGCTTGCGTGCTTTGATGCCTAACTTCGGTCGCAACAAATATGTTTGCGTAAACATCAAAAATATGGTGATTTGTTCCCGCGACTGGTCCAAAACAGGCGGGGTCGCAATGGCCCGGCGGAATTGCCATTGAGAGCGGTTCCGGAATGGGGAAACTGACCAGGGAGAAAACACGCATGAACATTTTTAAATCGGCTCTTGCAGCCCTTGCGCTGGGCGCAGCGGCTTTTTCGGTGCCAGCTTTGGCGCAGGACAAGGGCACTGTTGGCATTGCCATGCCAACCAAATCCTCGGCGCGCTGGATTGCCGATGGCGACAACATGGTGAAAGTGCTTGAAGCCAAGGGCTACAAGACCGACCTGCAATATGCCGACAATGATATTCCCAACCAGCTCTCGCAGATCGAGAACATGATCACCAAGAAGGAAAAGGTGCTGGTGATTGCGGCAATTGACGGCACGACCCTGTCGGGCGCGCTGGAAAAGGCTGCGGCGGCCGGCATCAAGGTGATTTCCTATGACCGTTTGATCGTCGGTTCCGGCAATGTCGATTATTATGCCACGTTTGACAATTTCCAGGTCGGCGTTCTGCAGGCCACCTCCATCGTTCATGGCCTTGGCCTTGATGCTGGCAAGGCTGGCCCGTTCAACATTGAATTGTTCGGCGGCTCGGCGGACGACAACAATGCCTTCTTCTTCTACAACGGGGCCATGTCTGTGCTGCAGCCGCTGATCGACAGCGGCAAGTTGGTGGTTCAGTCCAAGCAAATGGGCATGGACAAGGTTGCCACCCTGCGCTGGGAAGCGGCAACTGCCCAGGCCCGCATGGACAACCTGCTCAGCGCCTTCTACGGCAAACAGAAAGTCAACGCGGTTCTGTCGCCCTATGACGGCCTTTCGATTGGCATCATCTCCTCGCTGAAGGGCGTCGGCTATGGCACCAAGGAACTGCCCATGCCGGTGATTTCCGGTCAGGATGCTGAAATTCCTTCGGTCAAGTCGATCATCAAGGGCGAGCAATATTCAACCATTTTCAAGGACACCCGCGAACTCGCCAAGGTGGCCGCTGGCATGGTCGATGCGGTGATTTCGGGCGGCAAGCCGGAGATCAACGACACCAAGACCTATAACAACAAGGTCAAGATCGTCCCGTCCTATCTGCTGAAGCCGGTCGCTGTGGATGTCAGCAACTGGAAGGCTGCGCTGATTGACACGGGTTATTACAAGGCTGACCAGGTCCAGTAAGTTACTGAATTTACACAAGGATGGTTCCAGGTTTGCCCTTCTCCCCATTCTTCGTGGGGAGAAGGTGGCGGACCGCCGGATGAGGGGCGGCTTAATCTTTGGTGATTTGCGTGTGAAAGCAAGCTGATCAATCATTGGGCTGCCCCTCATCCGCCCTTCGGGCACCTTCTCCCTGTCCTTCACGGGGAGAAGCGACTATCTGGGTTGTCAAGTTGCGCTCCCGAATGTTTCGCGCGTTTCGCGTGCTTTGGCGTTGAGGCGGAC
>JAYVYA010000402.1:0-3998 GCA_043784745.1 Hyphomicrobiales bacterium | reverse complement strand
CCAGAACGAATTTCCCCGGCCCGGTCCGCAAGACCATCGGCGCGCTTGGAGTTCTGTGATGCGCCGGTCGTGCGCTCCTTCAGCCGCGTTTCGCTGTCTAAAAACTGCTTTTTGAGCAAATCAATTTTGGCTTCAATCTTGCCCAGATGCTCGCCAAGCTTTTCGTGCTGACCCTGCAAATCGTCAAGCCGGTCCTTTGCCCCCGCCTTGACGGATTGCTCGCTTTCCAGCCAGTCAGCGAATGTCTTTTTCGCCTGGTTGTATTTGGCCACGATCGCCTGCTTGTTCCACATGCGCGGGGCAAAGCTCTTGTCACCCTTTGGCGCTTCAATCGTCTCCTGCAGCATGGGCTTGCCATCCGGCCCGGTGACGCGCTGCGCCAATTTCTTGACCGGTTCCAGCACCTTGGCGCGGATGGTTTGGGCCGCGCTCGCCACTTCCGGAATATCATGGGTATCGCCGCCTGACAGCGCCAGCGTTACCTCTTTCTTGAAATCGGCAAAGTTTAGCTTGTCCGGTGCCTGCCCGCGAAAGTCTGTGAACGAGGTCGATGCCATGGACGGAGTTTTGCCGTCCGCCGCACGATAAGCCAGAAACTCATCCCGCAAGGCATGGGAGGAAGTCAATTGGGCTTCCCGCGTTTGCATCCGCACCAGCCGGTCCAGCGGCGCGCCGCGCGCATTGGTAATGCCGCGCTCGTTCTGTGTAAAGCGCAGGGCTGTCTCTGCCATGTCCCCCATCGCCCGCTTGGCAACCATCGACTCCGACGAAAACACCCGCAGTGTTGGCGAAAACCTGGCATTGATTGCCGCCGCCGTGTCCATTATTACGCCAGTGCCCGGCACCTTGGTGGCAATGGCATCGCGCCATGTATCCGGCAACAGAATGCGTGCCAGCTTCATGTCGCGGGCGTCCGAACTGGCAGCCGACAAATCCGAGCCAAGCTGCATCCGGCTTGGCTGTGTTTCCACTGGCACCCGCTCCGGCTCGCCAACCATTGGCTGCTTTTCAGTTTCCAGTTGACGCATGAAGCTTTCGGCTTCCGGCAAGGTCTTGAAGGTTGCCGGTTCCGGCGCGGCCATGTCTACCGGTCTGCCATCTTGTGCCAGACTGCCGCTCGCAGCGTCCATAGCCTGCCCATCAGCGCCCGTTTCGATCCGGGTAACGTGATAGCCATCCGGCACAGCATCGGCGCTGTAGCGTGCGCTGGTGCCGTCCTGTCGCGCCGTTTCAGCATCAAAGCCGTTTTCACGCGGCGTCATTTTGAATTCAGGCTCACGCGCGATGCCGGGCGACAAATCCCGGCGCATGGCTTCCAGCCCGTCCGATGCCGCCACCCTCTCGCCACGGGTCAAGAATTTGGCAGCCCCGCCAAGCAACCCCATCAACAGTGTGTTGGTGGCAACATTGGCGACAATCTCGCCTTGCGTGCGTGTCGTCTGCGATAACTGCGTTGCAGCTTCAGAAGTCAGGGATTTGCCAAACCCCTCAACCATCCCGCGTCCGGCGCGCACGGCGAGACCTGCATGGGCAGTGGCATTGGCTTCACCAACAATCGGAATGAACCATGACGGGTCCAGGAGGCCCGCAACAAGCGATACCACCGTTCCCGCCCAGCCCGATTGTTCCAGGATCTGCTTGTCGCGCTGTTCATCATCCATCTTGGCCATGCGGGCGCTGGTTTGCGCCGGGTTGACGTCATCAACGAACTGGCTGGCGAACGGCTCATATTTGGTGCCTATCACGCGAGGTAGTGGATTGTAACCAGCTTGTGGGGTCAAATCTGGTGACGACCTGGTAAAGGCATCTATGGCCGATGCCACGGGGTTAACTTGCCGAAAAGCAGCGCCGACCGTTTCATTCATTGTCGGCACATTGAAGGGATCAGGCGCAGCCTGCCCCATCGGCATTCGCCCAAGGTCCGGCGTGTTTTGCGTCAGAGGATCTTGGCCTTCGGTGAAAAACGGCATTAGGGCAACCTTTTTGGTGGATTTAAAAATCGCTGCATAACAGCCTTTCGATCTGCATCAAAATCCTGATTATCCGTCCGTTGCTGGTTCAGTTTGCCCAGCAATTCGGCCTGATAGGAAGACGGATCAAACCGGAACCGGCGCGCCATCCCATTGTCATCCTGCATGGTTGTGAACTGCCCGTTCGGTTGCTGAATCACGACATGATAGGAAGGATCACGCTTGTTGGCGATGTCCTCTTGCGTCTTTTGATCCGGCACCAGCATTCGCGGGGCCTGGTAGGTTAATCCCTTGGTTTGAAGTTCGTGCATCTGTTCATCACCCGGCAATTTGTCAGGCGACTGGAACGCTTGCATGGGCGTCCTGTCATAGCCAATCGCCTTTGCCACATCGGCGTCGAGCTGCTTTTTCATCCAGTCAAACGAGCCATCGACTTTCGGATAATAGCGCTCCGGCGGGTGTGCCATGACGCGGTTGCCATTGGCTTCTGACGTGCCGTATTTGTGCGACAGCATTTCCATGGCGTAATCATCGGCTTTGCCGGGATCACCCATCGAGGCAAAACCTTCCCGGTAATTCAGGTCGTAATCCGCTTTCAGCCCGTTTTTGGCCGCAAAGCCGGTATCGTCGATTGGCGCACCTGCCCGCACGCCAGTAAACGGCAACCAGCCCGTCGAGAATTTAGACACTACCTTGTCAGCCGAAACGTCTTTCAACTGGGTATCGGCAACCTTCTTGGACTCTTCAATGCCCGCCGCCTGTGCCGGATCATACTGGCGCACCATCCGCTTGGCCGCGTCATCGGGCGACAAACTGTTAAGGCTCCACTGCCACGTCCGCAAGTCTTTCAACCCGCCCTGAAACTGCGCATCGAACTGCAACGGGTTTTGCCGCTGGAGCTTGTCCATGAACGAAAATGCCGCATTCATCTTGGCCTGATCACCAGACCTCGACATGCCAACGACGCTGTTTTTGAAATCAGAATCGTTCACCAGCCCCTGAATGGTTTCCGGCCTGGCATAGGTTTGCAGGTTTTGCAGAAGCTGGCTACCTTGCGGCCCCTGCAATCCGGCCTGCACTTGCGGCATTTCATCTTTTCCAAAGATAGGCGCTGGTGCCGCGCCCGTGCGCGAGGCGACAACCCCGGCCACATCCTCCCGGTCCTTGATGCCTTGCGCGAGGCTTGCCGAATCCGTCAGGTTCATGTCCACAGGCAGGCGCGGTATCCATCCCCGGCGCAAGGAGTCACCAGGAGCATCATCCGCCAGCGCGCGGGTTTGCCGCTCGAACTGTTCCTTGCCAAAACGGGCAACCATCTGGTGATAAATATCCGCCCCTTGCGAAGCCGCGAATGTTTGGGCAATCAGCGCCTTGCCCGCGCCGGGGGCCATGCCGCCTGCCACGCCAGATATGCCTTGCCCCGCGCCCGGTGCCTGTCCCGGCCCGTCGCGGGCTTCCAGATCAGCGCGAATGCGCATCGCCTGTTCGCCCAGCTTTTCCGGGTTTTCACGGGCAATCTGGGCATATTGCGCCAGCGTCTGGACGTTTGGCAACTGGTCGTTTTTCAAGCCGTTCTCGATTGCCCCACCGATTTGGGTTGCCGCCGTCAGCCGGTTGGCCTGGTCCCCCGCAACCTGTCGCACCCATTCCGCCATCAAGAACGGGTTTTCCTTCACCTGTTGCGGGGTAAACGGCACGCCATTGGCCGACGGTGGACCAGCGGCGCTTTCCGGCGTTGCAGGCATTCCGGCCAGCTCGCCAAAGCGGCGGATAGTATTGAGCCGCCCGGTGTAATTATGCCCGCCAGCGGGGTTGCCGGACGTGAATCCTTGCGGTTGTTCAAACCGCATCTGTGCATCGGCAATCTGTTCCGGCGTCGTTGCCGCATTCAGCGCGGCACCCTCAGGGCGCGATCGCAATTCCCGCAATGCAAACCCGGCTTGCTGTTGCCAGCCCGGACTTTTGGCATTGCCATAATCCTGCATTGCCGCCAGTCGGACTCCATTGTGGCCGAACAGGCCATAGCCG
>JAYVYA010000401.1:0-6644 GCA_043784745.1 Hyphomicrobiales bacterium | reverse complement strand
CCGCCGAGCGCCTTGTAGAGCGCGGCGGGAATGTTGCGGACGCGGAAGAGGAAGCTGGTGACGACAGGGCTGTTGCCGGGCGCAGCCCATTGCGGGGTTTTGGAGAGTACGACAAAGCGGGTGGTGTTGTGCTTTTCGTCCTCCACATCCTCCGCCAGCACTTCCAGCCCGTAGATTTCGCCCGCCAGCCGGGTGGCCAGCGAAGCCTTGCTGCGGTCGCCCCATTCCGACACTTCCCGCGCGGAACCCGCCGTGTCCCCCGCTACATGGGGCACCAGAGCGAGGCGGCGCATGATTTTGCGGCACTGGCCAAGGGCGTGGACGTGGCTATGCACGCTTTTCAATTGCTCAATCTTCGTGCCCTTCAGCGCCAGAAGCTGGAAATGGATCGGCAGAAAATACTCACCGACAATATGCAGGCCCGATTGCGGCATGAGATGATGGATGTCGGCAACCCGGCCGGCAATCGAATTCTCGATCGGGATCATCCCCAGCGCCGCCGAGCCGTCGTTGATCGCCCCCAGGGCATCCTCGAAGGTGGCGCAGGGCAGCGGTGTCCATCCGGGATAGACATTGGCACAGGCAATGTGGGAATTGGCCCCCGGCTCGCCCTGATAGGCTATTTTCATGTGTGTCACTTTTGTTTCCCCAAAATCTGCCGCGCCCGTTCCAGATGTTCGGGCGTATCAACGCCCAGCGGCACGGCATCCACAATCATCGCATCAATCCGCATCCCGGCCTCCAGCGCCCGCAATTGCTCCAGCTTTTCGCGCTTTTCCAGCGGCGAGGGCGGCAGGCGGACAAACCGCTCCAGCGCGGCACGGCGATAGGCGTAGAGGCCGATGTGATGAAACAGCGGCCCCTCGCCCCACGGAGCGGTGGCCCGGGTAAAATACAGGGCGCGCAGGCGCGTCGCCGTCAGTGCGGTGCCGACCAGCTTGACGACGCTGGCATCCTCACGCTCCTCCGCGCGGGTGATGAGGGCCGCGAGAGTGGCAATATCCACCCCATTGTCGGCCATTGGCACCAGCGCGGCTCGCACGCTTGCCGGCTCAATCGTCGGCAAATCCCCCTGCACGTTGACGATAATGTCGTGATGCCCGTCCGGATCGGCGCGGCTGACCGCCTCGAAAATGCGGTCCGAGCCGGACTGGTGGTGATCGCCCGTCAGCACGGCCCGCCCGCCGGCGGCTTCCACCACATCCACAATCGCCTGCGAATCGGCGGCGACAATCACCGGGCCAATGCCGGCTTCCATCGCCCGCCGCCACACCTGGACAATCATCGGCTGCCCGGCAATATCGGCCAGCGGCTTGTTGGGCAGGCGGGTGGCGGCAAGGCGCGCGGGAATGAGGATGAGGGGATGCGGCATGGGCCCTGTCGGCGGCAAAAAGTAGCAAGAAGCCGGTGTTTATACGGGTTGCCAAGGCCAGCGCAAAGCTTGTATTCAGTGAGCAGAAAATTTATGCAGGAGCTGCGGGCGAGCAGCGGAGCGGATTTACAATGCACACGAGTGACACCAACAAGATCGCGCTGGCCGTTCTGGGCACCTTGCTGTCCGTCATGGTGCTGAACATTGCCGCCGATGGCCTGTTTGCCCATGCCAGAGTGGCCATGCCCGGCTATGCCCTTCCCGCCGGTGAGCCAGAAGGCAAAGAGGGCATGAAGGAAGGCGCGCCTGCCGCCGCCGCTGAGCCGCTGCCGGTGCTGCTGGCCAAGGCCGATATCAAGCGTGGCGAAGCGGGCGTCAGCGCCTGCAAGGCCTGCCACAGCTTTGAAAAGGGCGGCGCGGCCAAAGTTGGCCCCGGCCTCTACGGTGTTGTCGGTCGCCCGCTGGGATCGGTGGCTGGCTTTCCCTATTCGGAAGCGTTGAAAGCCAAGGGGGGTAACTGGTCTCTTGAGGCGATTAACACCTTCATCACCAGCCCCAAAGCCTATATCAGCGGCACCAAAATGGCTTATCCCGGTCAGGCGGAACCGGCCAAGCGAGCGGATATTCTGGATTATTTGAACTCGCTCGCCGAAAATCCTGCGCCATTGCCAAAGTAGCGCAAGGCAAGGGCGTCCGGGGTTGAAAACCCGCCTCCCAAGGGGGGTCAGCCGCCTGTGCCGGATCCCGTCAAAATGTTCTCCGGGTCCCAGGCATATTCCATCGTCTCGAACCGCATGTCGCGGGTGTCGGCCAGCAGCAGGCGTCCGACCAGGGAAGTGCCAAATCCGGTGATTTCGCGGATGACTTCCAGCGCCATCATCGACCCCAATATACCAACCAGCGCTCCCAGCACCCCGGCCTCGGCGCAGGCGGGCACCATGCCCGGCGGAGGCGCTTCGGGAAACAGGCAGCGGTAACTGGGGTTCCAGCCGCCCTTTGCATTGCGCTCATACGGGCGCAAGGTGGTCAGCGAGCCGTCAAACGTGCCCACCGCCGCCGTTACCAGCGGGCGCTTTTCGTAAAAGCAGGTGTCGGAGACCAGATAGCGCGTGGCAAAATTATCTGAACCGTCCGCCACAATATCGCTGGCGCGGACGAGTTCGGCGGCATTTTCCGCCGTCAGCCGGAAAGCATGCGCCACCACCCGCACATGCGGATTCAGCCGGTGGATCGCTGCCGCCGCACTGTCCACCTTAAGCAGGCCGATGTCGGGCGAGCCATGCACCACCTGCCTTTGCAGGTTGGAGAGCGAGACTGCATCATCATCGACGACTGCGATCTCGCCTACCCCCGCTGCCGCCAGATATTGCAGCAGCGGCGCGCCAAGCCCGCCGGCGCCGACCACCAGCACGCGCGCCGCTTTCAGCCTGTTCTGGCCGGGGCCACCAATGCCGTGCAGCACGATATGGCGGGCGTAGCGCTCGACTTCTTCGGGCGAGAGGCTCATCCGCGCATGCCGGTCTGCCAGTCCAGCGCCGCCTCGATCCGGTCATTGCCCCAGAACAATTCGCCATCTTCCGTCACACAGCTCGGCGCGCCGTAAATGCCCAGGCGCTTGGCTTCGTCGTTCTCGCGCTTCAGCCGGGCTTTCACCTCTTCGGAGGCGGCGCGCTCCAGCATGGCGGAGGGGTGCAGGCCGAGGGCTTGCAGGATATTGGCCAGCGTCTCGCGCTCGGCAATCGGCAAGCCCTGGCCAAAGGTGGCATGGTAGACCGCGCGCGAAAACGCCGGGCGAAGCTCGTCCGGCACCGCCAGCGCCGTGCGGGCGGCGAGCAGCGAGTTTTGCGGAAACGGGTCCGGCCGGTGCAAAGGCAGCCCCGCCCGCCCGCAAATCCGCTCCATATCCCGCCACATGTTGCGGCCCTTGGCCGGAAAAAGGTTGAACGGCGAATTGCGCCAGCCCTGCTCGGCAAAAATCGGCCCCAGCAAAAACGGCCGCCAGCGCAAGGTCACGCCCCGCTCCAGTGCCAGCGCCTCAATGCGCATGGCGGCGGGATAGGAATAGGTGGAAGCAAATTCATACCAGAAATCAAGACGCATGGGCGAAAATCCCTGTTGTGCAAAACGCCTTTATGACAGGCGCTGAGCGGTTTGGGGAGGGGGAGAATGGTTGCCCCCTTCATTTCCCGGAGCCAATGCCCTATGCCATGGCCTCACCACCGGGAACCCGCCGTGCAATCTTGCCGCCACCTCATCTTTTTTGTTACCTGTCTCTCCTTGGGGGCAGTGCTGGCGGTTTTTCCCAGGTCGCAAATGCCGATATTGCTGGTGCTGCTGGCAATACCTGCGCTGCTGGCTGCCGGTCTGGCCCTGTTTGTCGTATTCAACGGCCTGCCGCGCGGGCAGAGGCGGGTGGCGGCGGGCGCGGGACCGCAGGGGTTAGGCTCCCCCTGGTTACTCGCCGGGCTGGCGCTGGCTGCCGCCCTGCTGTTCAGCCTGTGGCCGGGGCTGGACCTGGCGGTGGCGCGCGCGTTGCACACACCGTCAGGCTTTGTCGGGCAGGGCTGGTTTGGCAATTTTCTGCGGGCAACAGGTTATACATTGCCGTTTCTCGTGCTGGCGGCATGGGTGCTGGGCTGGCTGGCGGCGCATTTTGGCTGGCCGACACCTTTTGCGCCCAGGGGGCGGGAGGTGCTGTTTCTCAGCCTGGCCATGGCCATCGGCCCCGGCCTCGTCGTCAATCTGGCCATGAAAGACCATTTGCACCGGCCCCGCCCGGTGCATTTGGACGAATTTGGCGGCGGGCTGCCATTCCGGGCATTCTACCAGTTTGACGGAGGCTGCAAGAAAAATTGCTCGTTTCCCTCCGGCGAGGCGTCGGCAGCCTTCTGGATGCTGGGACCTGCCAGCCTCGCGCCTGCCCCGTGGCGGCCACAGGCCTATGCGGCGGCGTGGGTATTTGCACTGGCGACCGGCCTGCTGCGCATGGCGTTTGGCGGGCATTTCTTTTCCGATGTGGTTTTTGCGGCATTGATCATGTGGGCGCTGCTGCTGGGCCTGAAATGGCTGCTCTATGACCGGCCACAGGCCGCAACCTGAGAGGCAATTCCGATGCACCGCCGGACTTTTCTGGCTTCGACGCTGGCTCTGGCGGGCACGGCCCGCGCGCAGAACCTGCCCGCCCCCGCCCTTGTCCGCCCGCCGGAGCAACGCTGGAACATCGCTGTGCCGGTGCTGGATTTTGCTGCGCCCGACACTGGCAAACCCTGCGCGCCAGCCCTGCAGGCGGCGCTGGACGCAGCGTTCGAGGCCGGCCTGCCGCTGGTGTTTCCGCGCGGCGAGTGGATCATCGAGAAGCCGCTGGCTATTCGCCATGTCGAGCGGCGGCGGCGTGGTTGCCCCCATATTCTGGGGGCAGGCAGCGGCAGCACCATCCTGCGGGCGCTCCCGTTTGCGGGGCCGATGCTGGGCGTGCGCGGGGTGCCGGAAGCGCCGCCTTTGGGCCATTTCTTTCTTTCGGGCGGTGGCGTGGAGGGGATTGATTTTGTCGGCAGTGGCACCCGTGCGCCCGGCCAGAACGGCATCGAGACCATGGGCTGGTGGCAGGGCACCCTGAAAAACTGCGGCTTTTACACTCTGGGGGGCCATGGCATCCGCAGCGCGGGGGATCTCTCCCTCGACCCCAATCCCGACTGGACCTCCTCAATCCTGCGGGTCGAGGGCTGCAACTTCGCCCGGCTCGGCGGCTGGGGTTTTTTGGACGACAACCCGATTGGTTCCCCCGCCTGGGTGTTCAGCCATTGCGTTTTCAACATGTGCGTCGGCGGCGGGGCCTTTACCCGTTCCAGCGGCCACGAATATCTGGGCTGCTCGTTTGGTGCCTGCGGGTTTGTTGACGAGCAAACAGCGGGGCCGGGGTTTGGCACCGGCCTGCGCATTGGCGACCCGCCCGGCTCGGCGATCAACCGCACCCGCGTCATCGTGGCCGAGTTTGATTCCAGCAAGGATGCGCATGTGCTGGTGGACCGCGCCTCGTCCTTCCTGCTGGAGGATTGCCGCTTCATCCACAACGACCGTTTTGGCACCGGCACCGCCGTGCCCCCGGTGGCCGTGCAATTGGGCACGGATGCCGCGCGATCGCAAGCAACCGGCGGGCGCATCATCCGCGCCCTCTTCCGCCTCGACACCCCCGGCCCCGTCACCGGCTTCCGCTGCGCATCTGTCAACCGGATACGGGATGTGGTGATCGAACCGGCGTTGTGGTCGGTGGAATATCAGGGGGATAGCTGGTTAACGAAGTTTGAGGGGTTTCCGGAAGGGGAGGCGGCGAAAAGGGCGCGGGTGGTGATTGAGGAGGGGTGAAATGCTGTGTAATATAGAGCCTACCACCCACGATCCTGCGTTCCAAATTCCCCCGCCTTGCATCCGGCCCGCGCCCGCTATATCCCTCCCCCGTCACCCACCCCGAAAGCCCTGCCAATGCCAGCCAAAAAGCCCCATGACATCAAGCGGGTTGTCCTCGCCTATTCCGGCGGGCTCGACACGTCGATCATCCTGAAATGGCTGCAGCAGACCTATGGCTGCGAGGTGGTGACGTTTACGGCGGATCTGGGGCAGGGCGAGGAACTGGAACCGGCGCGCGCCAAGGCCCTGCTGATGGGGATCAAGCCCGAGCATATTTTCATTGAGGACGTGCGCGAGGAATTTGTGCGCGATTATGTGTTCCCGATGTTTCGCGCCAATGCGCAATATGAGGGGCTGTATCTGCTCGGCACTTCCATCGCCCGCCCGCTGATCTCGAAAAAGCAGATCGAGATTGCCCGCAAGGTGGGCGCGGATGCGGTGGCCCACGGTGCGACCGGCAAGGGCAATGACCAGGTGCGGTTTGAGCTGGCCTATTACGCGCTGGAGCCCGATATCAAGGTGATTGCGCCGTGGCGCGAGTGGGATTTAACCTCGCGCACCGCGCTGATCGAATTTGCCGAAAAACACCAGATTCCAATTGCCCGGGACAAGCGCGGCGAAGCGCCGTTTTCGACCGACGCCAATTTGCTGCACGTCTCATCCGAGGGCAAGGTGCTGGAAGACCCCGGCGCGGAAGTGCCCGATTACGTCTTCTCCCGCACCCTCAGCCCGGAGGAGGCTCCGGACAAGGCCACCTATATCGAGATCGACTTTGAGCGCGGCGATGCGGTGGCAATTGACGGACAGAAAATGTCGCCTGCCAATCTGCTGACCGCCCTCAACAAGCTCGGCCATGACAATGGCATCG
>JAYVYA010000400.1:0-9443 GCA_043784745.1 Hyphomicrobiales bacterium | reverse complement strand
CCGCGATGCGCTCAATCTGATCATCACGGCCATGGGGCGGGATGTGCTGTCCCTGATTGGCTTGGTGGCCGTGATGTTCTTTAATGATCCGGTGATGGCAGCCGGAGCGCTGGTAGTCATGCCCGTGGCACTGGTCGGCGTTCGCAGTCTGATTCGCCGTGTGAAGAAAATAGTCACCCGCGAATTTGCCAGCCTGAAAGACATCATGCGCACCATTTCAGAGACAGCGCAGGGCATCAAGGTGGTGAAGGCCTTTCAATTGGAAGACTACATGCGCCTGCGGATGCAGAAATCGGTCGGCGATTTCACCCGTGCCGCCCTCCGCATCAACCGCATCTCCGCCCGCTCCGCCCCGATGATGGAGGCGCTGGGCGGTTTTGCAGTGGCTTTTGTCGTGGTTTACGGTGGCTACCGGGTTATTAACGGCGGGCAGACACAGGGGGCGTATTTTTCCTTCATCGCCTCCATGCTTTGGGCCTATGAGCCGGCCAAGCGCCTCGCCAAATTCAACATTGACCTCAACGCCCATATGGCGGGCGTCAATATGATGTATGATTTTCTCGACAGCGGGGCTGCCGAGAGCGATGACAGCAGCAAGCCCGCGCTCGTTATCAGCAAGGGCGAGATTACCTTCGAAAATGTCAGCTTTGCCTACCGCCCGGAAGACCCGGTGCTGGACAAGATTTCCTTCATTGCCCAAGGCGGGCGCAACACGGCACTGATCGGCCCTTCTGGCTCGGGCAAAACTACCATTTTCGGCCTGATCCAGCGCTTCTATATCCCTGTCAGCGGGCGCATCCTGATTGACGGGCAGGATATTTCAACACTAACCCGCGCCTCCCTGCGCCATAATATCGCAACGGTCTCGCAGGATACCTTCCTGTTTCAGGGCACTATCCGCGAAAACATCGCCCTTGGCCGCCCGGATGCCAGCGAGGCCGAGATCATCGCCGCCTGCAAGGCGGCGCATGTCGACGATTTCGTCAGCGAATTTGCCGAAGGTTACGAGGCTGCGGTGGGCGAGCATGGCCATGCGCTTTCCGGGGGCCAGCGCCAGCGCGTCGCCATTGCCCGGGCCATTTTGAAGGATGCCCCGATTGTACTGCTCGATGAGGCGACCTCGGCCCTTGACACGACATCCGAACTCTTTGTTCGCGAAGGCCTGCAAACCCTGTGCGCCGGGCGCACCGTGCTGCTGATCGCCCACCGCAAGGAAACCTACGCCCATGCCGATGACATCATCGCGATTGACTCCGGCCGCATCCTGCAAGCCGCCTGAGTGATGCAGAAATTTCTGGACTGGGGATACAACAGGGCCTGGCTGCTGCTGGTGCTGACCATGCTGATGTGGGCTGGCAATTCGGTGGCCGGCCGGGCGATAGCGGGCGAAATGTCGCCTATGGCCGTCGTTACCCTGCGCTGGCTTGTCGTGTGCGTCGTGCTGGCCTTGGTGCTCGGGCGTGACATGCAGACCCATTCCGCCATCCTGCGCCTGCACTGGCGACGCATCACCCTGATGGCGCTGTTTGGCTTTACCGGCTTCAATGCGCTTTTCTACATTGCCGCCTACCACACCACGGCGGTCAATCTGACGTTGATGCAGGCGGCGATCCCGGCTCTGGTGCTGGCAGGGTCTGCCCTGTTTTTCCGCACACGTGTAGGGTCGGTGCAGCTGGCCGGCATGGCGCTGACGCTCGCCGGTGTCTGCCTTGTGGCAACGCGCGGCGACATGGCCCACATTCTGGCGCTGGCATTCAACTCCGGTGATCTGCTGGTCCTGCTCGCCTGCCTGTTTTATGCCGGCTACACCCTGGCGTTGCGGCATCGACCGCCGGTTCCGGCGCTGGTATTTTTTGCGGCCATGGCAATGGTGGCCCTCCTGTCCTCGTTGCCTCTGCTGGCGGCGGAAGCATTTGCCGGGCAATTATACTGGCCCAGCCTCAAGGGCTGGATGATCCTGGCCTATGTCAGTCTGGCTCCCTCCCTTTTGTCGCAGATATTCTTTATCCGCAGCGTAGGGTTGATTGGCCCGGGACGGGCGGGGATTTTCACCAATCTGGTTCCGGTGTTCGGGGCGTTTCTCGCGGTTGCCATCCTGGGCGAAGAATTTCATCCTTATCATGCGCTCGCACTGGCGATGGCGCTTGGCGGTATCGCGTTATCGGAAGGGGCGAAGCGCTGATTGGCACCCTTGCGGCGGCGCTGTGCCAGAATTTGCAGCAGGCCTGTCGCCAAAACCAAAAATTTATGTCACAGAAAACCGCATGATCCCTCACCCGCTCAATTCTCTCGAAATTGCCAAGCCGCCCGCCCGGACCCGCGTGGTGGTGGCGATGTCTGGCGGCGTCGATTCCTCGGTGGTGGCGGCGCTGCTGAAGCGCGATGGCTATGACGTGGTCGGCGTGACACTGCAATTGTATGATCATGGGGCCGCCATCCACCGCAAGGGCGCCTGCTGCGCCGGGCAGGACATTCAGGACGCCCGCAATGTCGCCGCCCGCCTTGGCATTCCGCATTACGTGCTGGACTATGAAACCCGCTTCCGCGCCAAAGTCATCGACAATTTTGCCGCGAGCTACGCCATGGGCGAAACGCCGATCCCCTGCGTTGCCTGCAACCAGCATATCAAGTTTGCCGACCTGTTTGAGACCGCGCGCGATTTGGGCGCGGACGCGCTGGCCACCGGCCATTATATTTCCTCCCGCGCCATGCCCGATGGCAGCCGCGCGCTGTTTCGCGCGCTGGACGGCGAGCGGGACCAGAGCTATTTCCTGTTTGCCACCACGCAGGCCCAGTTGCAGCTGCTGCGCTTTCCGCTGGGCGATTTGCCCAAGCCGCAGGTTCGCGCCTTGGCGCACGAGTTTGGCCTCAGTGTTGCCGACAAGGCTGACAGCCAGGACATTTGCTTTGTGCCGCAGGGCAAATATGCCGACATCATCGAAAAGCTGCGCCCGGATGCGGCCAATCCCGGTGATATCGTCCATGTCGATGGCCGCATCCTCGGCCAGCATCGCGGCATTATCCATTACACCATCGGCCAGCGCAAAGGGCTGGGGCTGACCGAT
The DNA here is from genome assembly GCA_043784745.1 of Hyphomicrobiales bacterium. Taxonomy (GTDB): domain Bacteria; phylum Pseudomonadota; class Alphaproteobacteria; order Rhizobiales; family Beijerinckiaceae; genus JAYVYA01. The sequence continues at coordinate 6,378 of JAYVYA010000400.1, read as the reverse complement.
GCTTCGGCCAGCGGCGGTTCGCCCCTGTTCGTGGTCAAGCTTGATCCGCACGCCGCCCGGGTCACAGTTGGCCCGCGCGAATCTTTGGCCACCCGGGCGGTCATGCTGCGCGACGTCAACTGGATTGGGCCGGGCGAGTTTGGCCATTGGCCTGCCGAAGGGCTGGAAATTGCCGCCCGCCTGCGCTCCACCCGCCCGCCGGTGGCTGCTGTGCTGCGCTGCGTCAACGGCTTGGCCAGCGTCATGCTTCTGGCACCCGAAGACGGGATTTCGCCGGGCCAGGCCTGCGTGTTTTATCAATCGGGCGCGGCGCAATCCCGCGTGCTGGGCGGGGGATTCATTTCTGCGACCGAGGCGGCATTTGTTGCCGCCGCTGCAATGACAATCCCGGCAGTCCAGCCAGCCATGGGCTGAACCGATGGACCAGACCATCCGGCGGGGCGAGATTGATGCCGACAATGTGCGCCGGGCCTACGCCCATTGGGCCCCGGTCTATGATCTGGTATTCAACAACGCCTTGACGCCGGGGCGGCGCGCGGCGGCCGGGAGCATTCAGCCCCAAAGCGGGCTGGTGCTGGATGTGGGTGTTGGCACCGGCCTCGAATTGCCGATGTTTGACCGGTGCACCCAGATTGTCGGCATTGATTTGTCGCTGCACATGCTGGCGCGGGCCCAGCGCCGCGTCCAGCGGCTGAAGTTGGCCAATGTGCGCGGGCTCGTGGCCATGGATGCGGCGCGCCTGGCTTTTCCCGATGCCTGCTTTGACGCGGCACTGGCACCCTATGTGCTGACGGTTGTGCCCAATCCGGTGGCAATGCTGGACGAACTGGCGCGTGTGGTCAAGCCGGGCGGCGAGATCGTGCTGGTCAATCATCTGGGGTCGGAGGCCGGTGTGGCGGCCAAATTTGAATCCTGGCTGGGCAAAAACGCGCAGCGGCTGGGCTGGCGGCCCAATTTTGCCTATTCGGTCATCGGCGACTGGCTGGCGCTCCGGGACGATATCCAGCTGACGGAGCGCCGGACGTTGCCGCCGTTCGGGATGTTCACCCTGTTGCGGCTCACCAAGGTCGCCGCCGCCTTTACATAGCCTCAACCTCGGGTTGCCACGACGAAAGTGCCATTTCCGGTGTCTTGATTGCAGGGCGGCGCAATGGTCTAGCTTATGCCGCACTGCAAACAAAAATCCCACGGGAGCAAACCATGTCCGAGGCGCTTTATCCAGTTTCAGCTGAATGGAAATCCCGCGCGTACGCCGACGATGCGCGTTATGCCGCCATGTATGCCCGCTCGATCAAGGACCCCAACGGTTTCTGGGGCGAGCACGGCAAGCGGATTGACTGGATCAAGCCCTATACGCAGGTGAAAAACTGTTCCTTCGCCCCCGGCCACGTCCATATCGAATGGTTTGGCGATGGCACCACCAATGTGGCAATGAACTGCATTGACCGGCATTTGCCCAAACGCGCCAGCCAGACCGCCATTATCTTTGAGGGCGACGACCCCGCCGATTCCCGCCACATTACCTATGCCGAACTGCACCGCGAAGTCTGCCGCTTCGCCAATGTGCTGAAGGCCAGGGGCGTCAAAAAAGGCGATGCCGTCACCATCTACCTCCCGATGATCCCCGAAGCGGCCTATGCCATGCTGGCTTGCGCCCGCATCGGTGCGATGCATTCCATCGTCTTCGGCGGCTTTTCCCCCGACGCACTGGCCGGCCGTATCGAGGGTTGCCAGTCCAAAGTGCTGATCACCGCCGATGAAGGCCTGCGCGGCGGCAAGAAAGTGCCGCTGAAGGTCAATGCCGATTTGGCCCTCAAGAAAGACCATGGCGTGGTTGAGACAATGATTGTGGTCAAGCGCACCGGCGGGCCTGTGACCATGCAATTTGGGCGTGATGTCTGGCTGCACGAGGAAATGGCAAAGGTGCCGGACCATTGCCCGGTGGAGGAGATGAATGCGGAGGACCCGCTGTTCGTGCTCTACACCTCCGGCTCCACCGGCGCGCCCAAGGGCGTCGTCCACACCACCGGCGGCTACCTGGTCTTTGCCGCCATGACCCACGAATACGTCTTCGATTACCATGAAGGGGATGTCTACTGGTGCACCGCCGATGTCGGCTGGGTCACCGGCCACAGTTATATTGTCTACGGCCCGCTCGCCAATGGCGCGACCACACTGATGTTTGAAGGTGTGCCGAACTACCCCAGCGTTTCCCGCTTCTGGGATGTGGTGGACAAGCACAAGGTCAACATCTTCTACACTGCCCCCACCGCCATCCGCTCCCTGATGGGCGCGGGCGAGGACCCGGTGAAGAAAACCAGCCGCGCCTCGCTGCGACTGCTTGGCTCCGTTGGCGAGCCGATCAACCCGGAAGCCTGGGAATGGTATCACCGCGTTGTCGGCGACCATCGCTGCCCGATTGTCGATACCTGGTGGCAGACCGAAACTGGCGGCATCCTGATCACGCCACTGCCCGGAGCCACTGCTCTCAAGCCCGGTTCGGCTACCCACCCGTTTTTTGGCGTGGTGCCCGAAGTGGTGGATGCCAATGGCGAGGTGCTGCAGGGCAAATGTGCCGGCAATCTAGTGATCGCCGAAAGCTGGCCCGGCCAGATGCGTACCGTTTACGGCGACCACAAGCGCTTCATGGAGACCTATTTCGCCACTTATCCGAACAAATATTTCACCGGCGACGGCTGCCGCCGCGATGCCGACGGCTATTACTGGATCACGGGCCGGGTGGACGATGTCATCAACGTCTCCGGCCACCGCATGGGCACGGCAGAGGTCGAGAGCGCGCTGGTGTCGCATGACAAGGTGGCCGAGGCCGCCGTTGTCGGCTTTCCGCATGACATCAAGGGCCAGGGCATTTACGCCTATGTCACCCTGATGCAGGGCGTAGAATCCTCCGATGCCCTGCGCAAGGAACTGGTCGCCTGGGTCCGGAAGGAAATTGGCCCGATTGCCTCGCCGGACGTGATCCAGTTTGCGCCCGGCCTGCCCAAGACCCGTTCCGGCAAGATCATGCGGCGCATCCTGCGCAAGATCGCCGAGAATGATTTTGGCTCGCTGGGCGATACTTCGACCTTGGCCGATCCCGGCGTTGTGGACGATCTGATCGCCAATCGCGGCGGGAAATAGCTGTTCGCGCCGGTGGCTGGTGTTTACATGGCCCTGTCGCCCTGTATGCCCGCGCGTATTAATCATGTGCTCCAATATAATGGCAGCACATGGCCGCAGGCTTGAACGATTCTGTTATTCTTGGGTTCTGTTCGTAACGGAGCCGCTGGAATGAGAACCTCACTTCATGTGCTTGGATGCCTGATCGCTGGTACAATGGTTTTGCCAGGTCCCGCCCGCGCCAGCCAGCAAACGGCGGTTCCTGCTCATTGGCCTGCGGGCGAAATCATTATCAGCCAGCACGCCCGGCGGCTGTATTTCACTCTGGGCCATGGCGAAGCTCTCAGCTATGCGGTGGCGGTGGCCAAGCCCGGCAAGGAATGGCGCGGGGAGGCGCGGGTTGATGGCAAATACGTCAACCCGGCCTGGTCGCCGCCCGTTTCGGTCAAGCGGGATCATCCCGAATTGCCCGATGTCATTCCCGGCGGCTCGCCGCATAACCCGATGGGTGTGCGGGCCCTGACGCTGGATCGAAATGAGATCGCCATCCACGGCACCAACCGTCCTGCCAGCATCGGAACAGCCGCCTCCTATGGCTGCATCCGCATGAACAACGCCGATATTGTTGACTTGTTTGAGCGGGTCAGGGTGGGTTCGCGGGTGACCATGCTGCCGTGAGGTTGGCAAGCCCGGCAACGCATGCTTAAAGCTGCCCCTGCAACGGAATGTCCGGTGCAGTAGATCTGGTGCATGCATGGGGCGGGACAGGCTGGGTTTCATCGAAAGCATCCGGGGCCTGGCGGCTCTGGTTGTCTGTCTGGCCCATTATTTTTCCACCTTTCTGCCTGCGGCATCACAGGCATTCATGCCTGGGGACACGCAGGATAATTTTCCCGTGCATTTGCCGCTGGTTGAGACAATGTTGCGGCAGACGCCCTTTTCGATCATGTTCAACGGACAGTTTGCGGTCTGCCTGTTTTTCGTGCTCAGCGGCTTTGCGTTGAGCATCGGCTATTTTCAGCGCGGCGACCGGGTCGCACTTGCTGCAGGCGCGCTCAAACGCTACCCGCGTCTGGTCCTGCCCATTGCCGCCTCGCTGCTGCTCGGCACGCTTCTGTACTATTTTGCCTGCTTTAGCGCCAGACAGGTGGCCGCCATAACGGGCTCGGCATGGCTGGCAGTGCAGTATGATCCGGCCCGCAGTCCAGGGGTTTTGGTTCTGAATGCCCTGAATGGCATTCTGACAATGAGCAGCGGCAAGCTCAATCCGGTGCTCTGGACGATGAAGGTCGAGTTTGCCGGGTCCCTGCTGGTGTTTGGCTTTTGGGCCAACGTTGGGCGAGCGCGATGGCGATGGCCGATGGCGGCAATGGTTGCGGTGTTGGCCATTGTGTTTTGGCGGTTCGGGGCGCTGAACAGCCTTTTCACGGTCAGCGTGCTCTGCGGCTCCTTCATTGCCCGGTTTTGCGTTTCCGGCCGTCTGCTCCCGCTGCCTGCCTCTGCCCTGATTACGCTGGGGCTTTTTTGCGGGTGTCTGAATTATACCGGGATGTTTGGCGGGTGGCTGCCGCCCACCGCAATCTTCGGTGTGCGTTTGCTCGATGTCCTGAACATCGCAGGTTCCATCCTTGTGGTCCTTGGGGTCGCGGCGAGTCCGGCATGGCGGACGGTTTTGGACAAGCCCTGGCTTCGCTGGCTCGGCCGGCTGTCGTTCCCGCTCTATCTCGTGCATTTCCCCCTGTTTAGCTCAGTGGGGACCGGCATTTTTCTGGTGGCGCAGCCGCTTGGATATGCTTCTGCCTGCTGGCTTGCATTCATCGGATGGGCGAGTGCCACCTTTGTGACAGCTGGCATTTTCGCGCGGCTTGCAGATGAGCCTGCCCAGCAGGCTGCACGCCATTTCAGCTCCATGGTTCTGGCGCGGCTGAACAAAACCGCTCAGGCGTGACAATTTTGCGAAACAACCGTTTCGTGATTGTATTCGCGCGCATCCGCCGGTGATTCGATTTTGCGAGAGAAGAGCGGTTGCGCCATTTGGGGAGATGACCGTGACCGATTATGCCGCCAATGTAAAAAAATACGCACCCAAAGCGGACGATGCCATCATTGCCGCGATTGTCAAGCATCTGGGTATCGCCCTGCGCAGCAAGGATGCCTCGCTGGTTTCGTGCAGCGACCCCGATGAAATTGGCCGGGTGCGCGACGGCTGGTGCAAAAAAAAGCTGCAGCTGACCGATGTGGCGGCGATTGATGCCGCCCTCAAGGAAGTCTGCAACCTTATGAAGGGTGAGCACAACAAGTCCCGGGTCACCTTCTACTATCTTGTAGCCGCCCATTTCCACAAGCTGGATGGTCTGGTGAAAAAGGCCGCCTAATCCGCAATGCCGGCCAGATCGCACCAGCTGGCGCGCTTGCCCCCGTCATAGGGGCGCGCTAGGCCGGAACTGAGCATCAGGCTGGCCACATCAACCGGTGCTTCGCCCGGCAAGGCGGGGTCGTTGGCCATGACATTTGCCAAAACACGCCCGCCATATTTGTCGAGGCCCACTTCCGTCAACCTCACTCCACCGGGGGACAGGTAGTCCGCAAGGGCTTCGGTGGCAAGGCTGGCTCTGGCCGCCTCGGAGGCGCAGCGGCTTTTTAGTTCCGGCGCATCAATGCCGCGTATCCGGACAAGTGTCGTGATTTCCTGCCCGAACCAGATCCGCACCCGCGCTTCAAATGTGTCGCCATCAATGATCCGGGTAACCTTTGCGTCATGCGGGCCGGAAAACCCGGCTCGCCGCAGGCTGGCGTCCGGGCGCGGCAGGCGTTGCGCAACCGGTTTGGCAGAAGGCACCTTGAATGCAATTACAGGTTGTGTTATCAACCGGCTTGATCCGGCGAGAGCCAGCATGCCTGCGAGAATGATAAGGTGAAATTTGCGGGCCATCGAATCGGCAATAGCTTGTTTCGTCTATAATGTCAAATAAATCCTATTTAATAGCAATAATTTCCTATTATAACGGTTGCACAAGCCTGTCGGAGAAACCGCAAATTTACAGACTTTGGCATCAGTATTAGTAAAAACTTAAAATATGATTCTAACATTAGAGCAACTAAAAAAAATCTACCCAAAAAATAAAGAATGCGAATTATGGCTTCCGCTATTTAATAAGTTATTACCTCAATACAATATGGGTTCAAGAGAAAGAACTATTATGTTCTTGGCTCAAATATCTATCGAATCCATCCAATTAACGAAGTTAGAAGAAAACT
>JAYVYA010000399.1:0-3045 GCA_043784745.1 Hyphomicrobiales bacterium | reverse complement strand
CAGTTTATGTTCGGCACGCTCGCCAAGAAGATTTTTGGCTCCTCCAACGACCGCCGCCTCAAGCGCTATGCGCCCAAGGTGAGGGAAATCAATGCGCTGGAATCGCAGCTGGCCGCCCTCTCCGATGCGGAGCTGCGCGCCAGGACCGATGATTTCAGGGCCGAGATTGCCGCTGGCAAGACGCTGGATGCGCTGCTGGTGCCAGCCTTTGCCACCGTGCGCGAGGCCGCCAAGCGGGCGCTGGGCCAGCGCCATTTCGATGTGCAGCTGATCGGCGGCATGGTGCTGCATGAGGGTTCGATTGCCGAAATGCGCACCGGCGAGGGCAAGACCCTGGTGGCGACGCTGGCCTGCTACCTCAATGCGCTGGCGGGCAAGGGCCTGCATGTCGTTACCGTCAACGATTACCTGGCCAAGCGCGATTCCGAATGGATGGGCAGGGTCTATACGTTCCTTGGCCTGAGCGTCGGCGTGATCGTCCACGGGCTGGATGATGACGAGCGCCGCACGGCTTACGCCTGCGACATCACCTACGGCACCAACAACGAATTTGGCTTCGACTATCTGCGTGACAACATGAAATACGAGCTGGCGCAGATGACGCAGCGCCCGCATTTCTATGCCATTGTCGATGAAGTCGATTCCATTCTGGTGGATGAGGCCCGCACGCCGCTGATCATCTCCGGCCCCTCCGACGACAAGTCGGACCTGTATAATTCGGTCGACCGTTTCATCCCCGATCTCTTCGCCGAAGATTTTGAGGTGGACGAAAAGCAGCGCACCGCCAACCTGACGGAAGCGGGCAACGAGCATATTGAGGAAATGCTGAGGAAAGCCGGCGTGCTGGAGGAAGGCTCGCTGTATGAGGCCAATAATGTCACGCTGGTCCACCACGTCAATCAGGCGCTGCGGGCCCACAAGCTGTTCTCAAAGGACAAGGATTACATCGTCCGCAACGACGAAGTGGTGATTATCGATGAATTCTCGGGCCGCATGATGCCGGGCCGCCGCTATTCAGAAGGCTTGCACCAGGCGCTTGAAGCCAAGGAGCATGTCCAGGTCCAGCCCGAAAATGTCACTTTGGCCTCGATCACCTTCCAGAATTATTTCCGCCTCTACAAGAAGCTGGCGGGCATGACCGGCACGGCTTCGACGGAGGCCAATGAATTTGGCGAAATCTACAATCTCGATGTCGTCGAAATCCCCACCAACCGCCCCGTCTCGCGCAAGGACGAGGATGACGAAGTCTACCGCACGCAGGAAGAAAAGCTGCGCGCGATTGTCCGCGAGATTGAGGCCGCCGCCGCCACACTTCAGCCCTGTCTTGTTGGCACCACCTCGATCGAAAAGTCCGAGCAGCTCGCCGAATTTCTGGTGACGCAGGGCTATACGATGATTGATTTTTCGACGCCCGATGCCTTGCAGCTGCTCTATGCCTCGGCCCGCAGCGGCCAGCCCTCAAAACTGTTTGCCGTGCTCAATGCGCGTTTTCACGAGCAGGAGGCCTATATTGTCGCCGAGGCCGGCGTCCCCGGCGCGATCACGGTGGCCACCAACATGGCCGGGCGCGGCACCGACATCCAGCTTGGCGGCAATTTGGACATGCGCATTGCTCAGGAATGCACCGGGCTGGAAGGACAAGAGCGCGAGGCGCGCGAAGCCGCGATCCGCACCGAGATCGCCGCCTTCAAGGCCAAGACCATCGCGGCAGGCGGTCTCTACATCATCGGCACCGAACGGCATGAGAGCCGCCGCATTGACAACCAGCTGCGCGGCCGCGCCGGGCGCCAGGGCGATCCGGGCCGGTCAAAGTTCTTCCTGAGCTTGCAGGATGACCTGATGCGGATTTTCGGCTCCGAGCGGATGGACATGATGCTGACCCGGCTCGGGCTGAAGCAGGATGAAGCCATCGTCCACCCGTGGATCAACAAGGCGCTGGAAAAGGCGCAGCAGAAGGTCGAGGCGCGCAATTTCGACATGCGCAAGAACGTGCTGAAATACGACAACGTGATGAACGACCAGCGCAAGGTGGTGTTTGAACAGCGCCGCGAGATGATGGGCCAGGAATCGCTGGAGGAAACCGTCGGTGACATGCGCGATGGTGTCGTCGATGACATCGTCACCAAACACATCCCCGCTGATGCCTATCCCGAAGCCTGGGATATCCCAGGGCTTCAGGAGGAAGTGCACGGCACTCTCAACATGGACCCGGCGATGGCTTTGTGGGCCAAGGAAGAGGGCATAGCGGACGAGGAAATGCGCGATCGCCTGCACAAGGCGGCCGATGATGCCTATGCCGCGCGGGTGGCGAAAAACTCGCCCGAAGTGATGCGCTATGTGGAAAAGCAGATCGTGCTGCAGGTGCTCGATCATCTGTGGCGCGAGCATCTGGTGACTTTGGACCATTTGCGCCAGGTCATCGGCTGGCGCGGCGTGGCCCAGCGCGACCCCCTGAATGAATACAAGTCGGAAGCGTTCGACCTTTTCGGCGCGCTGATTGCCAAGCTTCGCGAGATTGTGACCCAGCAATTGATGCGGGTGGAAGTGGCCGCGGAACCCGCCCCGCAAGCGGCCCCGCCCGCCATGTTCACCTCCCACCTCAACCCGCAGACCGGCGAGGACGAAGAAGCCATCGCCGCCATCAACGCCCGGATTGCATCGGGAGCTTTTTCGGCGGTGCCGGTCGGGCCGGTGGCGGAATTGCCGGTGCGCGATGCGGAAAACCCGGAGAGCTGGGGCCGGGTGGGCCGGAACGAGCCTTGCCCTTGCGGGTCGGGCAAGAAGTTCAAGCATTGTCACGGGGTGCTGATGTAGGGGGACCGAACATAAAACACCGCCGAAACCAGCTTCCAGCCTGAATGATTTGCTAGCGCAAGTTGGCCTTCGCGGGCGCTCCAATATGTGCTAACCTGTGAAGATAAATTACGTTGGAGCCACCTTTTATGTCTGTCAGTGCAAACCTCGGCACAGAGCTGGAAGCCTATGTTTCCGGGCTGGTGCAGGCGGGACGCTACGGCTCGCACGGCGAAGTTTTGCGCGAAGGTG
>JAYVYA010000398.1:0-7739 GCA_043784745.1 Hyphomicrobiales bacterium | reverse complement strand
CGGAACGGGGAACCGGCACCGTATCCTCGTCCACCCAAGCCCCGCCATGATCGCCGTAAACGCCGATGGTGGAGAGATAGACGATGGTGTGCAGGTTGGCGGCACCGGCAATGTCGCGGACAAAATGCGCCAGCACGGGGTCGCCGTGCCCGCCCGGCGGGATGCTCACCAGCAGGGCATCCGCCTGAATCAGGCCCTCCCGGACATCGCTTCGCGCACTCTGCCCGTCGAATACCAAATCCTCAACCTGGCTGATCGGCTCCACGGGTTCCAGCCCCCGCGTGGTTGCACCCACTCGCCGGAACGGCCCGCGATGGCCCCGCAAAAAATGGCTGGCGGAATAGCCGCGCCCGAACACGAACAGCTTCATTGCACCGGCTCCACAATCGCGTTCCATTCTTCCAAAACTTCCGCGTCGGTTTCACCAGATGCATGTGCCGCTGCCAGCTCAAGCACCGCGTCCCGCGCTAGCAAACGCCCCAGAGCCCACACCGCCATCGCCCGGACCAAAGGTGATTCATGCGCCAGCCGGGCGGCGGCATGGGCAGCCAAAAACCTGTTGCCCGAATTGCCGATGGCAATCAGCACATTGCGCAAAAACCGGGCATGGCCTATGCGCTTGACCGGGCTGCCGGAAAAATGCGCCCGAAACCCGGCTTCATCCAGGCCCGCCAGTTCGGCCAGCGCCGGGGCCAGCATGTCCGCCCTGGCCTGCAATTTGATCTCGTGAGCGTCTTGCGCAAACTTGTTCCACGGGCATACCGCCAGACAATCATCGCAGCCATAGATGCGGTTGCCGATGGCGGCGCGGAACTGGCGGTCGATATGGCCCTTGTGCTCAATGGTGAGATAGGAAATGCAGCGCCGCGCATCCAGCTGATACGGCGCGGGGAAAGCGTTTGTGGGACAAATGTCGAGGCAGGCCCGGCAAGTGCCGCAATGGTCCGCCTCCGGCTCATCCGCCTCCAGCGCCAGTGTCGTGAAAATCGACCCCAGAAATAGCCAGGAGCCATGGCTGCGCGAGACCAGATTTGTATGTTTGCCCTGCCAGCCAAGGCCCGCCGCCGCCGCCAGCGGCTTTTCCATTACCGGAGCGGTATCGACAAACACCTTGATCTGCGCCCGCTCTCCCGCCTGCGCCACCAGCCATTGCCCCAGCAGTTTCAGCCGGCCCTTGACCACATCATGGTAATCGCGGTGGCGGGCATAAACGGAAATATTGCCGGCCAGCGGCAGCGCAAGCGTCGCCAGAGCATCGCCCGGCGGGGCGTAATTCATGCCCAGCATGAGGATGGAGACGGTGTCAGGCCACAGCACCAGCGGGTCGGCGCGGCGGACCGCCGTTTCACCCATCCAGTCCATATGCCCGGCATAGCCTGCCGCAAGCCATGCGGCCAGCCGCGCCGGAGCCGGGCTGGCCGGGTCCGGGCGCGTCACGCGGCACAGGCCAAAGCCCAGTTCCAGCGCCTTCCCGACCAGACGCTGCTTCAAAAATCCAGATTGGCGTAGGCGGGCCCCGGTTGCAGGCCCATCAACCGGTCGGCCAGCAGACTGCGGAAACTCGGGCGGGACTTCATGGTTGCGTACCATTGCTTGACGCCCTCATCTTCATGCCAGGGGGCGTCGCCCAGAAAATCGGCGCAGGACAGATGCGCTGCCGCTGCCAGATCTGCCAGGGTCAGCCGCTCGCCGCCCAGCCAGTTCTGGTGGTGCAGCAGATAGCCCATGTAGGACATGTGATAGCGCATATTGCTGCGCGCCGCACGCACGGCCTCTGAATCCGGCGGGCCGCCGCCCTGCGCCGGGGACATGAGGCGCTTGAACACTTTTTCGGTGACGAGATAATGCGTCACTTCGGCATGGAACTTTTGGTTGAACCAGGCCAGCAAGCGCCGCACTTCCACCCGTTCAAGCGGGGAGGAGGGCAGAAGCCGGTGCGCGCCAAGGGCCTCGCCATAGATTTCGTCAATATATTCGGCAATCGGCCCGGCACCGGGAATGACCCGTCCATCGTCTTCCAGCAGCACCGGCGTCTGGCCAGCAGGGTCGAGCACGAGAAACGCCCGCCGCCGGTCAAAAACACGCTCTTCAACCAGCTCGGCCTCAATATTGTGCTCGGCCAGCAGCAGGCGCACGAACCGGGAATGGGGGCACAGGGGGTGGTGATACAGTTTTGGCATTCGCACGCTGGGCTGCAGGTATGGTTTGACGGAACGAGGCGGGGGTATAGACCCCTGCCCGCCGCGCTGCAACCTTGGCTGTGCCATTCTGCCAAGTTGGCGATGTTATTTCGGCACGGGGGCATCGGCGCGCATCAAACCCTCGCGCTTCAGGTCGCGCCACAAAGCTGCGGGGATTTTGGCGCTGATCATCTCGCGGTTGCGCCGGACTTCGCCCGGCGTCTGGCCGCCGGGAATGACGCTGAGCACGTTGGGATGCCCGAGCGGGAAGCGGATCGCCGCTTCGGCCAGTTTGACGCCGTGCCGCTGGCAGACGGCCTCAATGCGCGCCACCCGGTCCCGGACGGCTTTGGGCGCGCGGCTGTAATTATAGAAGGCACCCGGCACCGGGCCGGTCGCCAGAATGCCCGAATTATAGGGGCCACCAAGGAAAATGCCGATGTTGTTTTGGACGCAATAGGGCAGAAACGTTTCCAGCGCTTCCTGCTCCAGCAGCGTATAGCGCCCGGCCAGCAGGAAAATATCAAACTCCCCGGCCCGCGCCAGAGTCTCGGCGACCTGCCATTCGTTGATGCCCGCGCCAATCGCCTTGATGATGCCCTCCGCCCGCAATTTGGCCAGCGCCTTATAGCCCCCGCCCATGAAATGGGCGATGCAGGCATCGGAGGCCGCCTTGCTGCCATGGGTGAAAATGTCGAGATCATGGGCAAACACGATGTCGACATGATCGACTCCCAGCCGTTCCAGCGAAAATTCCAGCGAGCGCATCACGCCATCATAGGAATAATCGAACATCTCCTGCCGGGAAGGCACGTCAAAAAACTTGCCAATGCCGGTGCGCTCCATGGGCGGGCAGGCCCGGAGCACGCGCCCAACCTTGGTGGACAGCAGGTAATCTCCCCGCTTTTTGCCGCGCAGAAAACCATTCAGGCGGGTTTCGGCCAGACCGAGGCCATAGAGGGGTGCTGTGTCATACAGGCGGCAGCCGTTGTCCCAGGCAGCATCCAGCGTGGCGCGCGCTTGCCCATCGCCCAATGCCCGGTAGAGATTGCCGATGGGGGCGGTGCCGAAACCGAGTTCGGTAAAGCGGAGTTTTTCACCCTGGCGGGTGGTGTAGGTGCGGCTTTTCAGGCGCGGCAACGCAGCTTGATTCATGTGGTTTTACCCCGGAAAGTGGACTGGTATCGTCAGTTTCGACCGCCATTCATGCCTTGGGCCAGCGCCTCAATCCGCGAGGCGACTTTGCCGAGGGCACTGGCGAGGTTGCGCTGGCTGGCATCGGCATCCACCCGAACGCTGTCGCCGGTATTGCGGGCGTTGAGCACGTCCATTTCGAGTTCCGCAATCTTGCGGTTGGCCTCGGACAATTCATCGGCAAATGTCAGGGCGGTCATCACGGTGATTCTCTGGTCGCCGATCTCGCCAAACGAGCCGCGCAAACTGTCGATTTTGGCATCGACAATACGGGCCAGGCTTTCCAGATGCGGCTGCTCGCCGTCGGCGCAAGCCATGCGATAGACGCGCCCGGCGATAGTTACGGTTACCTGGGCCAATTGCGTCTCCTAATTTGCCGCATCCGCTTCCTCCAGCACCACCCGGATGGTCGCGCTGCTGCGCTCCAGCCGCCTCTCCACCTCCTGGCTGGCCATGGAAATGGTTTTGTTGCGCGCCAGCACGCCGTCCAGCTCCACGGCCAGCCGACTGCGGTCATCTTGCAAAATGTTGAGCTCTTCCTCAAGGTTGGCGCGGGCAGCCTCCTGCTGCGCCCGCCGGTGCGATGCAGCTTCCAGCTGGTCCAGCGCCGAATTCAGGCGCTTGATCACCAGATCAATATCGGCGGACAGGTTCATGGCTCCCCTTGGCCCATACAAGAATTGGCATGAATGTGAACCCGTTAGGCCCCCTGCGTCAACCTTAAACATGAACAGCCGCCCAGCATCAAGCGTTGACAGTGGAAAATGGGGTGCTATCACCCTTGCGCGCCATTGTTTTGATCCAGAATGCCGAGAGTTTTTATGCCGCAGCCCAACAAAACCCTCAAAGTTTCGCACAGCGACATGGCCAATGCCATCCGGGCGCTGGCCATGGACAGCGTCGAGAAGGCCAAATCCGGCCACCCCGGCCTGCCCATGGGCGCGGCTGATGTTGCCACCGTGCTGTTTGGCCAAGTGCTGAAGTTTGACGCGGCGGACCCGGCTTGGCCAGACCGCGACCGTTTCGTTCTTTCCGCCGGACACGGCTCGATGCTGCTCTATGCCCTGCTGCATCTGACCGGCGTCAAGGCCATGACGATCGACCAGCTGAAGAACTTCCGGCAGTTGGGGTCGCTCACCCCCGGCCACCCGGAAGTGCATCACACACCGGGCGTTGAAATGACCACAGGGCCGTTGGGACAAGGCCTTGCCACAGCCGTTGGCATGGCGCTGGCAGAGCGGATGCTGGCGGCGGAGTTTGGCGGCATTGTTGACCATCACACCTATGTGCTGGCCTCTGACGGTGATTTGATGGAGGGCATTTCGCAGGAGGCGATCGCCATCGCCGGGCACCTCAAGCTGAACCGTATGATTGTCCTGTGGGATGACAACGGCATTTCTATCGACGGACCGCTGTCCATCTCCGACAGTGTCGACCAGATCATGCGCTTCAAGGCCTGCGGCTGGAATGCCATGCGGATTGACGGCCATGACGAGAAGGCCATTCTGAAGGCGCTGAAGAAGGCACAGGCGTCCGACAAGCCGACGCTGATTGCCTGCAAGACCATCATCGGTTTTGGCGCGCCCAAGCGGGCCGGCACGGCCAAAGCGCATGGCGAAGCGCTGGGCCCGGAGGAGATTGCTGGTGCCCGCAAGGCGCTGCACTGGCCTTATGCCCCGTTTGAAATCCCTGCCGCCATTGCTGCCGCCTGGCACAAGGCCGGCGCGCGGGGCGAGCGCCCGCACAAGGCCTGGAAAGCGGATCTGGCCGCCATGGACCCGGCCAAACGCGCCGAGTTCGAGCGGCGCCTCGAGGGCACGCTGCCGGCGGCATTTGCGGAAACCGTCAGCAGGTACAAGAAGCAGCTGGCCGAAGACCGCACCGAAATCGCCACCCGCAAGGCTTCCGAAGCGGCCCTGCGCGTGCTGGCCCCGGCGGTGCCCGAACTCATCACGGGATCAGCCGACCTCACCGGCTCCACCAACAACAAGGTGGAGGCCACGCCGGCCATTTCCCCGGGCCATTATGCCGGGCGCTTCGTCCACTGGGGCATTCGCGAGCATGGCATGGCCGCCGCCGTCAACGGCATGAACCTGCACGGCGGGCTGATTGCGTCAGGTGCCACATTCATGTGCTTTACCGATTACTGCCGCCCGGCGCTGCGGCTGTCGGCGCTGATGGACCTTGGGTCGATTCATCTTATGACGCATGATTCCATCGGTCTGGGCGAGGATGGGCCAACCCACCAGCCTGTGGAACATCTGGCGGCGCTGCGCGCCATTCCGCACATGCTGGTGCTGCGCCCCGCCGACCAGACCGAGACGCTGGAATGCTGGCAGATTGCGCTGGAAGCACGCAAGCGGCCTGCCATCCTCGCGCTGACCCGGCAGAACCTGCCCGCCCTGCGCCACACCTATGTGGCGGAAAACCTTTGCGCGCGCGGTGCCTACGAGATTTCGCCTGCCCGCGGCAAGGCGCAAGTCTCGATTTTTGCCTCGGGTTCCGAGGTTTCCATCGCTGTCGCCGCGCAAAAGCTGCTGGAAGCGCAAAATGTTGCGGCGCGCGTCGTATCCGTTCCCTCGTTCGAGCTTTTCCTGGCGCAAGAAGCACACTATCGTGCGGAAATGATCGGCATGGCCAAAGTGCGCATCGGGGTCGAAGCGGCGGTGCGTCAGGGCTGGGATGCCATCATCGGTTCGGATGGCGTGTTCATTGGCATGACCGGCTTTGGTGCCAGCGGCCCCTGCAAAACCCTCTACGAGCATTTTGGAATTACGGCACAAGCCATCGCCGGGGCCGCCCTGGCGCAGCTTGGCAGGAGCTGAGGCCGGCGGACTTTCGGGGATGTTGAAACAGGGCGCAATGCGCCGCTAAAATGGAGTTTGGATATGACGGTCAAGGTCGCAATCAATGGTTTCGGGCGCATCGGGCGCAATGTTTTGCGGGCAATTGTCGAATCGGGCCGCACCGATATTGAGGTGGTGGCGATCAATGACCTTGGCCCGGTGGAAACCAATGCGCATCTGATGCGCTTCGATTCGGTTCACGGACGCTTTCCCCATGAAGTCAAAGTCCATGGCGACACACTTGATTGCGGTCGTGGCCCCATCAAGGTGACGGCGATCAAGGATCCCGCCGCCCTGCCCCATGGTGCGATGGGCGTGGACATTGCCATGGAATGCACCGGCATTTTTACAGCCCGCGACAAGGCCGCGCTGCACCTTGCCGCCGGTGCCAGGCGCGTGCTGGTGTCGGCTCCTGCCGAGGGTGCCGATCTGACTGTCGTGTTTGGCGTCAACCACCAAAAGCTGACCAGGGAACATCTGGTGGTCTCCAACGCCTCCTGCACCACCAATTGCCTCGTGCCGGTGGCCAAGGTGCTGCATGATGTGGTCGGCATATCGCATGGCTTCATGACCACCATCCATTCCTACACGGGCGACCAGCCAACGCTGGATACGATGCACAAGGATTTGTATCGCGGGCGGGCAGCGGCCCTGTCGATGATCCCGACTTCGACCGGTGCGGCCAAGGCGGTGGGTCTGGTGCTGCCCGAACTCAACGGCAAGCTTGATGGCTCGTCGATCCGCGTGCCGACGCCGAATGTCTCGGTTGTGGATTTCAAGTTCGTCGCCTCCCGCAACACGACGGTTGCCGAAATCAATGCCGCGATCAAGGCGGCGGCGGAGGGGCCGTTGAAGAATATTCTGGGATTTACGATGAGCCACAATGTGTCGATCGACTTCAACCACGATCCGCATTCCTCGATCTTCCACATGGACCAGACCAAGGTGATGGAAGGCAATTTCGTGCGGATTCTGTCGTGGTATGACAATGAATGGGGCTTTTCCAACCGCATGAGCGATACGGCGGTGGCGATGGGGAAGCTGATTTAAGGCAGAAGCGATGTCAACCAGCACATTGACTATCTCGAAATTCACCCAAATCAGTGAGGCAGACGCCCAGCGTCTCCTCACTGAAAAGCTGCCTGATTTTAGATGCTTGGCGTGTGATTCTCCAAGCTTGGAATTATTGGGCAATCCGTCAGAGGACCGGGAGACACGGGAAGTCCTATATCCACATCGTCAGATATCGGCGCTTGGCTTTGCTCCAACGCTAATTTTTTCCTGCAAGCATTGTGGTTACATGCATAATTTTGATTTCGAAAAATTAGCATCACAAACGGCATTCGATGGGATGCTGTATGAATAATATCATATATTTACCACAAAATTTGTCTGGAGGCGACGGCTCGGGCCCGGAGGATCCAATGCTTGAACAACGTGTAGCGCGTCTTGAAGAGCAAGGCGGTCGAATTGAGCGGATTTTGGAAACACTGGCTCCAAAAATTACCGAGATTCAGGC
>JAYVYA010000397.1:0-1971 GCA_043784745.1 Hyphomicrobiales bacterium | reverse complement strand
ACTGAGCGCTTCGCCGCGCACATCACCCACATGGCGGAGAAGGAAGCCTATTCCTTGGCTGCGTCGTCCGGCGTTCTCGACGGCTTGAAAGCCATGCGGGCCAAGCTTGATGCGATGATTGCCGCAATCCCCGCCGCCCCGGCCATTGACCCTGCCACCGGCCAGCCGGTCCATCCCCCCGCCTGACCATTTTATTGACGTCAGGAATATGGTCCCACGGGTTCGATTTGCACGGGAGATTAGCGCGGCCCCCCGGCTTCGTTAATCTCCCGTTTTTCATTGGAGATTGCCATGTCAGACTGGTTCAAAGTGCTTGCCGCCGTCGCGCCAAAGGGCCGGGCGGATATTTTGCGCGGTGCCGCACTCGCAATGCCCGGCGTGTGTGCGGCCTATGAAATATCGCCCGGTCTGCGTCAGGCTCACTTCATCGCGCAATGTGCGCATGAATCGGACGGCCTGAAAACCACAACCGAATATGCCAGTGGTGACGCCTATGAGGGGCGGCACGATCTTGGCAACACGCAACCGGGCGACGGGCGGCGCTTCAAGGGCCGGGGCCTGATTCAGGTGACCGGGCGCGCCAATTATCGTGATATGGGCGCGCGGCTCGGGGTGGACTTGATGACAATCCCGGAAAGCGTTGCCAGTTTCCCATGGGCTGCCATCACGGCGGGAGCCTATTGGGGCTGGCGCAAGATCAACCGTCTGGCTGATGCCGACGACCTCCACGCCGTGACTCGGGCGGTGAATGGCGGCACCAACGGGCTGGCAAGCCGGGCGGTCTATCTGGTGCGGGCCAAGGCCGCGCTGGCCGGGCAGGACATGGGCGACGATCAGGCCAAGGCCGCCGCGCGCGACCATCTCAATACCGCCGCTGAAAAAGCCAAGGCAAAAGCCAGCGGGCACAAGAAGGCCGCAGGAGGGGCTGGCATGGGTGGCACCGGTGCCGCTGCCGCTGCCCATGGCACGCATGGGCATGCCGGCGTGACAATCGCGCTGGTGGCGCTGGCGCTGGCTGTGGCGGGCTATTTCGCATGGCAGGCGGCGCGGGCAGGGGCCAAGGCCAAGGCGCTCAACGAAGCCGCAAAGGCAGTGCAACCATGAAATTTGACCTCTCCGCCCTCGTGCCGCTCGCCGAGTCCCTTGGCCGTGCTGCTGCGCCCACGCTGGCGAAAATAGCCGCTGGCCTTGTGCCGCCCCCGTTTGACCTCCTTGCCGGGCCTGTCATTGGCCTCATTGCCGGGCAATTCGGGGTTGACGTGAATGCCCCGGACGCCCCCGGCCAGATTGCCGCCCGGATCGATGCTGACCCCACCAGCGCGGCTGCCAAGCTGCAACCCATGGAAAGCGCCCACAAGGAAGCATTGGACGCGGCACAGGCCGAACTCGACGCCCGGTTGAAGGACGTTCAGGACGCGCGCGCTACCGAGGTCGCGTTCGTCAAGGCCGACTCCGCGCTGCAATGGGGTGCAGTGGCCGTGTCCATCATTGCCCTTGGCGGGTTTGCCGTGGCGTCGGCCATCATCCTGACTGGCCACAATGTCGAAAACCAGTCGGGACAGATGATCGTCGGCGCGCTGCTGTCGGGCTATGGCACGGTGCTAGCCTATTGGCTGGGCAGTTCCAAGGGCAGCCGGGACAAGGATGCGACGATTGCCGCCATGGCCGGGCCTGCCCCGTCGCGCACCGCTCCATCACCAATCTTGCCCGTCAAAAAGGCACGATAACCACACCGGAAAAAAGGATCAAAATCATGGGCTGTTTTTCTCTCGCATGGATTGAACAAATCCTCGTTTGGCTGGTGATAGTCTGCGCGATTGTTGGCATTCTACGGCTGCTGTTGCCGTTTATTCTCAACCAGCTTGGCGTCGGTGGCGGTGTCATAATGTCTGCTATCAACATTGTGATCTGGGCCGTCGTGGCGGTGGCCGTCATCTGGTTCTGCTTCGCATTGATCGGGTGCCTTGGTGG
>JAYVYA010000396.1:0-2740 GCA_043784745.1 Hyphomicrobiales bacterium | reverse complement strand
CCAATTCCAGCGGCTCCAATCTTGGCCCGACCTCGCAGAAGCTGCTTGACCGGGTGAAAGCCGATGTCGAAGCGCGGCGGGCAGGCAGTGGCGGCGGGGCCATTCCAGCCGATGCTGTGACAACATCCGCCTCCGGGTTGGACCCGCATATTTCCCCTGCTTTTGCTCTGGCGCAGGCGGTCGCGATTGCGGCGGCGCGAAATTTCCCTCTTGCGAGGGTGCAGGCTCTCATCGCGAGCCAAACCGAGGGGCGCCTGCTAGGAATTTACGGCGAGCTGCGCATCAATGTGCTAGCCTTGAATCTTGCACTCGATGCCCTTGCTCCCTGATGAACTCCCAGCACGCACATGGCCAAACCCGCCCAGACCCAGTCACGCCGCCCGGACCCGGATGCCCTGCTGGCGCTGGCGGGCAAACAAAGCCACGGCAAGCTGAAAGTGTTTCTGGGGGCGGCGCCTGGCGTTGGCAAGACATTTGCCATGCTCCAAGGTGCCAGACGTTTGCGGGGCGAGGGGCTGGACGTGGTAATCGGCCTGGTGGAAACCCATGGCCGCAGCGAGACCGCCGCCTTGCTGGAGGGACTGGAAATCCTCCCCCGCAAGCGCGAGGCCTACCGCGACCGGACAGTCGAGGAATTTGACCTGGATGCAGCGCTGCTCCGACATCCGGCCCTGATGGTCGTCGACGAGCTGGCCCATACCAATTCGCCCGGCAGCCGCCACCCGAAACGCTGGCAGGATGTTGCCGAGCTGCTGGGCGCGGGCATCGATGTCTGGACCGCGTTGAACATCCAGCATCTGGAAAGTCTGGCCGATGTGGTCACGGGGATCACACGGATTGCCATCCGCGAAACGGTGCCTGACAAAGTGCTCCAGGAAGCCGATGAAGTGGTTCTGGTCGATATTCCGCCGTCCGAACTGATCGAACGACTGAAGCAGGGAAAAGTCTATCTGCCCCAGACGGCCCTGCGCGCTTCCCAGAACTTTTTCACGCCTGGCAACCTCACCGCCTTGCGCGAACTTGCGCTGCGGCGCACGGCCGATCGGGTGGACGGCCAGATGGTGGACTACCTGCGCCAGAATGCCGTCGAGGGGCCGTGGCGCAGTGCCGACCGGCTGATGGCCTGCATCGGGCCGGACCCGCTTTCCGAGCGGGTCGTGCGCACCGCAGCAAGGCTGGCGAGCAGTCTTAATGCCTCCTGGGTCGTGGTGCATGCCGGAGACGAAGGCGAAGAATATGGAGGCCCTGCTTCCGGCAACCGGATTGATGGCTATCTCCGGCTAGCCGAAAGCCTGGGCGGGCAGACCCACCGCCTTGGCGGCAAGGATATCGCTGCCGAAATCCTCGAGTTCGCCCAGCAGGAAAATATCACCCAGATCATC
Organism: Hyphomicrobiales bacterium; assembly: GCA_043784745.1. Lineage (GTDB taxonomy): Bacteria > Pseudomonadota > Alphaproteobacteria > Rhizobiales > Beijerinckiaceae > JAYVYA01. Next base: position 1,358 of record JAYVYA010000396.1, on the reverse strand, counting down.
ATTGGACGGTCCCGAGGCGGCTGGCTGAAGCGACTGGCCCGGCGCTCGCTAAGCGACGAGCTCACGCGCCGCGCCGCCGGCGTCAGCGTGCAGGTGGTGACCGCCGATGCCGCCGCCATTGCCGCGCCTTTCCCCTGGCGCCCGGCCTTGCCTGTCAGCTGGGTTTCGGCGCTGCTGGTTCCGGTGCTTGCCGTGAGCGCGGCTGTCGGCATCGGTGAACTGCTCAACCTGTGGCTGCGGCTGCCAAACCTGTCGATGATTTTCCTCAGCGCCGTGCTGTTTTGTGCCTTGCGCTTCGGCATGTGGCCCGCCATCACCTCGGCTTTCCTGTCGTTTCTGGCCTACAACTTCTTTTTCATCGAGCCGCTGTTCTCCTTCACCATTGCGGAGCCGCATGAATTATTCGCGCTGATGGTTTTTCTGGCGGTTGCCATCCTGACGGGCACGCTGGCAGCGCGGGTGCGCCAACAATCGGATGCGGTGCACCGCCGTGCCAGCGACATTCAGAATCTCATCGAATATTCAAGCAAGATGTCGGGCGCGGCGAGCCTTGATGAGGTTTTGCTGGCAGCCACCGCACATATGCAGAAGACGCTGGGCGGGCGCATTGTCATGCTGGCCGCCTCAGAGGGCGAGCTGCGGTTGCGGGCTGCCTGGCCACCTGTGGATGAACTCGGCTCTGCCGAGGAAATGGCCGCGCGCTGGGCCTTCGACAAAGGCGAGCCAGCGGGGTGGCGCACCGGAACCTTGCCAAATATCGCTTACCAGTTTCGACCGCTGGCGACCCAGCGCGGCACGCTGGCGGTCTGTGGCATTGTTCCAGCCCAGCCCGGCCAGCCATTTCCCGCGCAGGACGAGCGCACCATGGGTGCCCTGCTGGCACAGACGGCGATTGCAGTCGACAGGTCCCTGCTTTCACTGGAGGCAGTCAAGGCAGCTGCATTGGAGCAGAATGAGGCATTGCGCGGCACCCTGCTGGCTTCGCTCTCGCATGACTTGCGTACGCCGCTTGCGAGCATCACCGGCGCGGTCACCAGCCTGCGCGAGCTGGGGGACAAAATGCCCGCGGCTGCCAGGCAGGATTTGCTCGCCTCGATCGACGAGGAGGCAGGCCGACTATCGCGTTTTATTGCCAACCTGCTTGACATGTCGAAGATTGAGTCCGGCGCGCTGAAAGTGCGGCACGACTGGGTGGATGTGGCGGAAGTGGTCCGCACCGCTGTCAACCGGATCGGGAAAAGCTTTCCGGGGTGGCGGATCGACGTCAGCGTGGCGCAAAGCCTGCTCTACATCCGTGCAGACGCACATTTGCTGGAGCAGATATTGTTCAACTTGCTGGATAATGCGCATAAATACGG
>JAYVYA010000395.1:0-3586 GCA_043784745.1 Hyphomicrobiales bacterium | reverse complement strand
AAGGACAGAGCGGTCTTAAATTTGAAGTGCATCCCTTGTTTGACCTGCGGCATCTACCCGGAGTGCAACCTCGGTTAGGTTGATAGTCCCTGGCTGCTTGGCTATAATGGCATCAGATTTGGATGGCGGAGCAATGCAGCGTGAGCAAGCGTAAAACCCGCGTGTTGATTGCCTGGGAAATGGGCGCGGGCATGGGGCATATTGTCCCGCTGGCCCGCATTGCCGAAGCCCTGAAAGGGCGAGGCATGGAAATGTGCAGCGCCTACCTGTGCCGGCTGGAAAATGCCCATATTCTGGCCCCGCACATGGCCGGGCCTATCCGCCAGGCACCTGCCATCTCCCCCACACTTCAGCAGGCGGGCACAGTGCAGGGTGATTTTGTCACCTTCGCCGATTTCCTCGGTGACAGCGGCTATGCGTTACCTGAAATAATTGGCCGCCAGATCGGCCTGTGGCGGCGGATTTTCGAAGAAGACCGGCCCGATCTGGTCCTGGCCGACTTTTCGCCCGCCGCCCTCACCGCCGCCCGCTCCTTGGGCATTGGCACCGTCGCCAGCGGCGCGCCCTACTGCCTCCCGCCCGCCGATGCGCCGGAATTTCCGGTGCTGGCCAACCGCAGCCGACCCGCCCGCTACCGCGAGGCTGGCTTGCTGGAAGTAATGAACGGCGTTCTGGCAGGCTTCAATGCCGAGCCGCTGACCGCCTTTCCGCAGGTGTTTGATGCCGATGTCACCTGCGTCTCGTCGCTGCGTGTGCTGGATTATTACAATGACCAGCGCAGCGTGCCGATCCTCCCGCCCCTGCAAAGAACGGTTGCACCTGCTGCCAAACCAGGGCAGGAGATTGTGGTTTTCTGCTCCACCCCCGGGCCGCTGGATGATCCTTTGTGGGAGGCGCTGGTGCAGCTGGATGCCCCGGTGCTGCTGCTGGCGTCGGGGCTGGAGGAGGATGTCAAGGCCAAATTGTCGCGCCCGCACATCACCCACCAGCAGGGCCTGCTGGCCCCGGCGGAACTGGCGGCGCGGTGCCGGTTACTGGTCAGCAACGGCAATCATGGCACCCTGTGCATGGCGGTTCGGGCGGCGCTCCCGCAAGTCTGCCTGCCGCTGCATGGCGAGCAAGCCTCCAATTGCGTCGGCCTTGCCGCGCGCGGGGCGGCGATTGTCGTACCCAAAAAAGACCGCACCGCTGCCGATATCGCCAATGCCATCCGCGAGGCCCATGCCTCGCAATTCCTCACCGCCCGCGCCCGCGCTCTGGCCGCCGAATATGCGCCGCTGATGACGGGGGATCCGGCGCAGGACATTGCCGGCCAGATTGAGGCCGTGGTGGAACTGAGGGCGCAATATCTGCCGACCCCCGCTCCCGCACCAGCCCGCAAGTCCCGCCCGGCAGCCGGGGCGACCGCCGCCACCACTGGCCTGCGCTGCTACCGTATCCACGCCAATGCGCCCGAGCTGAAACCCGCCCGCTCCGAACGCGCCTGGATGAACGAAACGTCTGACCGCTATGCCTACCGTTGCGTGCCGCTGACCATGGCCAATTCGTCGGGGTGGGAAATTTTGCTGCCCGCCGGCTTTGAGGCCACCTGGGACGGGCGACCCGCCACCGATGCCATTACCCTGCGCGGGCTGGATGGCGCGGTGCTGGACACGCAAATTGTCACCAGCCATTTCGGCCATGGCGTGCTCACCATGCACACTGGCTATCTGCTGCGCACCGATCCCGGCTGGGGCATCTGGTGCCGGGGCGCACCCAACGAGGCCAGGGACGGCATTGCCGCGCTCGACGGGCTGGTGGAAACCGACTGGCTGCCGTTTCCCTTCACCATGAACTGGCGCTTCACCCGGCCCTGCACCGTGCGGTTCGAGAAGGGTGAAGTGTTTTGCTTCTTCATGCCCGTGGCGCATATGGCGCTCGAGCAGATCGAGCCGGAAATGCTGTATTTGTCCGACGACCCGGCTTTGAAGGCGGAATATGAGGCGTGGTCCACCTCGCGCTCGCAATTTCTCACAAAATTGCATGCGGGCGATGCCGATACAGTGAAGGAGGCGTGGCAGCGGTTTTATGTGCGCGGCAATACCGCGACCGGGCAGGCTGCGCCCGACAGCCACCGTGCCAAGCGGCGGCTGGCGCCCGGCCGCAGCAAGGCCGCTCCCGGCGGGGCAGAGCAATAACATGGCCCTGCTCGCAGCCGGCGGCATCACCCGCCAGATTGACCTGGTGATTTTCGACAAGGACGGCACGCTGGTCGATTTTGACCTGCTGTGGACCAGCAAGCTGGCCAGTGCGGTCTCAGGAATCATGGCGCAGGCGGGCCCCGTACCCGGCCTTGTGCCCGCCCTGCACAACGCCATCGGCTATGACAGCACATCGGGCCGCGTGGTGGCGGAAAGCCCGCTGGCGGTATCGACGCTGGCGCGGCTGGAAACCGTCTGCGCCACGGTGCTTTACCAGCACGGCCTGCCGTGGCACCGGGCGGAAACGCTGGCGGTGCAATATTTCATGCCAGCCTTTCTTGCCGCGCCCGGCAGGGAGCACCTCGCCCCCATCGGGGATATCGCGGGCCTGTTCGCCAATCTGAAGCGGGCAGGGGTGCAGGTCGCGGTGTGCACCAGTGACAACCGCTTGCCAACCGGGGCGGCGCTGGCCCTGCTGGGCCTTGGCCCGATGGTGGATCACATCGTCTGCGGCGATGATGCCCATGCCAGCAAGCCTGCGCCCGACGGCCTGCTGCATCTGGCCCGCCTGCACGGCGTGGCACCGGGGCGCATGGCCATGGCCGGTGATTCGGCCGGCGACATGCTGGCCGGGCGGGCGGCGGGGGCCGGGCTAACGGTTGGCGTGCTCAGCGGCACCGGCAAGGCCGAAGATATGGCCGGAATTGCCGATGTGATCGTGGCCGATATTCACGCGATCCGGCTGGCCGGGGGGTGATACAGATTATGGGTGTCGTTTTTGCGGTTTCGGAATATCATGTTATGATATCTCCTGTGAAAGCCACCGCCATGCCGCTTGCCCGCACCACAATCTCCATCGAAAAAACGACACTTGACCGGTTTTTCCATGCCTTTCCGGCGGGCAAGCGCAGCAATGCCATTCAGCGTTTAATTGAGCAAGACCTTGACGGCCGGTTGGACCAGCTCGCCCGCGCGGCTGAACTGGTGGAGACCCATCCTGATTTTCAGACCGTGCGGGAGGACGGTGCCCTGTGGGAGCAGGCTACCGCCGCTGACGGCCTGGACACGGTCTAGTGATGCCAATCCAGCGCGGACAGGTCTATTGGGTTGATCTTGAGCCGACTGCCGGAAGCCAGCAGCGCGGTCGCCGCCCCTGCCTCGTTTTGACCGCCGACCCGGCTTGTCATAAACCGGCCCGGTTCTTGAGGGCATGCCTACAATTTCCGGCACAAATGCGTGACAAAGCTGGACACTTCGCGCCTCTCCCGGCATAGTCTTTGGCAAATGGCAGGTCTGCCCTGCGCCACACCCCGGATATCCGCCATGCGCTGGCTGCTGCAATTCTTTACCTGGTGGAACGGGCAATCGCTCAACACCCGATTTCACACCTGGCGCAAGGGCGAGCT
>JAYVYA010000394.1:0-5044 GCA_043784745.1 Hyphomicrobiales bacterium | reverse complement strand
GCCAGCGGGCCGGACCGGCGCTTGCTGGCCGTTGAGACAATTGGCGGCACATTGCATTGCACGCGCTACCGTTTTTTTGAATCGGTTGGCGGCAAGATTCAACCAGTCGAGGGTCCACCTTCGACGTTGGAAGATGGCTGTGGCGGCGCGGGCTGGATCGGCACCATCGGGAAAGCCCCGGTTTATGCAACGCTGGAAGCGCCTCTGGGGGAGGACAGGTTGACTCTGACGGTGCGAGACGACGGAAAATGGCTGCCAGCTTGCCGGGTGCACGCATTTTATTCCAGCCGGGCGCTGGTCAAGGAACAGTTTTGTGCTGATGGTGTGGATTGTGGCGCGCTGGCCGGCAAGGCAAAGAACTGGATCAACGGTATTTCAGCCGAGGGTATGCCGAGGGGACTGAAGCGCGCCCTGATCCGATATAGCGCCGCAACCGAAATTTTGTCCGCGACCAGTTCTCTCCCCACTTTTGGCGGCAAGGCGGTTGAACCTTATACCGATTATGACGATTCTGCCCCGTGGTTTGATATTTCGGGCGTGCCGGACGCCAATCTGGCCCGCATCGGCCATGGTCATATCGGCTGGCGGATTTCAGATGATTTTCTGGTGAGCCTTTACCGTTTCGACGGCAAAACAGTGACACCGCGCGCCGGGTTTGTCGTAGTTCAGGACCGGACGGGGCTGACGAAGGTCGCAGCGGAGGCAAATAAGAAATAGGCCAAAAATTGTACAGCGCGGCATTTCACCGGTAGTGATAACGGCAAGCTGCAATCTCGAGCGTTTGCCCCTCGGCTTTGCCGCTGACCTGATAGACCAGCCGATGCTCGCGGGTGATACGGCGGGACCACCAGCCTTTCACCGGGCCGACAAGCGGCTCAGGTTTGCCTATCCCGGAAAATGGCGAACGCATGGTGTCGCGAATGACTTGATTGACACGTTTCAGGCTTTCACCGTCTTCCAATTGCCATTCGAGATAGTCAGCCCAAGCATTTCGAGAAAACACAAGCTTCATTCCGCCAGCACCCGCTCAACACCTTTGCCCGCATTTAATTCTGCAATGGACTGGCGCAAACGGTCGGCGTTGGCTGCTGAATTAAGCAAATATAGTGTTTCCCGCAGCGCTTCTAGTTCGGCAAGCGGAAGGACCACCAACGGCTCATGGTTTTGCCGGGACACAACCAGTTCGGTCCTGTCCGCTTCCAGCCGGTCCAGATGGCTCGCCAAATTGGCGCGAAACTCAGACAGTGTGACTAGGGTCATGGCCGCACCTGATTGAAACGTACAAATACGTGTACGCGTAAATAAGTTTCCGATCAATCGAACGCAAGCGCTGACGCGACATCACCTTGTTTGACAGCTACCGCTTCTCATACACCTTCTTCTTCCCCGCAAACGGGTTCTTGCTCTCGCGCCACGTCAGCCGCATTGGCACACCGGCAAAATCGAAGTTTTCACGCAGGCCATTGACCAGAAACCGCCCGTAGCTGGTCGGCAAATCATTGAGCTGGTTGCCAAACAGCACAAACTGCGGTGGCCTGGCTTTCATCTGCGTCATGTAGCGGATTTTGATGCGCCTTCCCGAGACGGCAGGAGGCGGCGTCTGCTCCAGCACGGCACCGAGCCAGCGGTTGAGGCGGCCGGTGGAGATGCGCTTGTTCCAGATTTCATGCACTTTGACGATGGCCTGCATCAGCTTTTCCGTGCCCATGCCGGTGGCACCCGACAACGGCACCACGGGCGTGCCCTTGAGCTGGGGCAGCAGGCGGGCAGCTTCCTCGCGCAGATAAGGCAGCCGCGTATTTCGGTCTTCGATCAAATCCCATTTGTTGAGGCCGATCACCAGTGCCCGGCCCTCGCGCTCGACAAGATCGGCGATGGTCAGATCCTGCTTCTCGAAGGGGATAGTGGCATCGAGCAGCACCACAACCACCTCGGCAAAATTGACGGCGCGCAACGCGTCGTGGTTGGCCATTTTCTCCAGCTTGTCCTGCACATTGGCACGCTTGCGCAGACCGGCGGTGTCGAAGATTTTCATCTTGCGGTCGCGCCAGACAAGGTCAATGCCGATGGCGTCGCGGGTAATCCCGGCTTCCGGCCCCACCAGCAGGCGGTCCTCGCCCAATATCTGGTTGAGCAGGGTGGACTTTCCGGCATTGGGGCGGCCGACAATGGCGATGCGCAGCGGCTTGGTAATATCCAGTTCGGTGCCGTCTTCTTCCTCGTCAAAGGTTTTGGGGGCCGCTGCGGCCTCTTCCTCGAGCGGCAAAGCGGTTTGTTCGGGCAGGGCTGCGAGCAGGGAAGAATAGAGTTCAGAAAAGCCGTCGCCATGCTCGGCAGAAAGCGCAATGGGGTCGCCCAGGCCAAGGTCGAAGGCCTCATACGCCCCGGCCTGCCCGCCGCGCCCCTCGGCCTTGTTGGCCAGCAGCATCACCGGTTTTCCGGCGCGCCGCACGAGGGAGGCGAAATGCCGGTCGGTTGGCGTCACACCGACGCGGGCATCAATCATGAAGAAGATGGCATCGGCCATGCCAATTGCCGCCTCGGTCTGGGCGCGCATCCGGCCCGTCAGGCTTTCGGCCTCGCTTTCTTCAAGCCCGGCGGTATCGATTATCGTAAAGGCCAGATCACCCAGTTTGGCATCGCCCTCGCGGCGGTCGCGGGTGACACCGGGCTGGTCATCGACCAACGCAAGTTTTTTGCCGACAAGCCGGTTGAACAGGGTGGATTTGCCGACATTGGGGCGCCCGATAATGGCGATGGCAAAGCTCATTTGGGCGCTGCGGCGGGCTTGCCGCCCTGCACGATGGCTTGCAACTCGCCAGCCCGGCGGCGGGTCGATTCAGGGCTTTGCGGATCGGCGACAATCTGGTCGAGCCAGGTGCCGGCTGCGTCCATATCCTCCTGTTTCAGAGCCGCCAGCGCCAGCATTTCGCGGGCGGTGTGGCGCAACGCCTGGCCGGGCGCGGTGAGAGGCAAAAGCCGGGCGGCCATTTCCTTCATGTCGGCCTCATCGACCCGCATCATGGCGGCGCGCAGGCGGGCAATGGCCTGAAATTGCGGGCCGAGCCCGGCATTGCTTACGAGCGAGTCATAGGCGGCCACACCCGCTGCGCTATCGTGGTTGGCGATTTCCGCCGCGCGGCGCAATTGCGCCAGCCCGCTATAGCCCGCCGGGCCGGACGAGCCGATCAGCGACAGGGCCGCCTCGGCTTCCGAGGCCTTGCCATCGCGCGCCAGTTTCAGCGCGGCCTCATATTGCGCACCCGCCGTCTCAGCGCCCTTGACCCGATAATGATCATAGGTGCGGTAACCCGCTGTCGCCGCGACAATAGCAATAGCTGCGGCCACAAGCCAGGGCTGGTATTTGTTCCACGCCTCCAGCGCCTTGTCACGCCGGACATCCTCATCCACTTCCCGAAAAATATCGGCCATTGCCCGCTCATGCTAAGTTGTTGTCAGCCGTGCCCGATAGCATGGCTGGGGCGGGATGGCGAGCGGGGAATGGGGCCCGACAAATTCTGCGCAAGTCCTGACCCTCAAATCCACTGACGGCCGCGGTTTGGTACCGCCAAATCCAGCGCATGGCTTAAATCGAGATTTTCGTGATACGCTCCGTGGTCAAGCTTAAACGAAGCAACAACCTTTGACACTCCGTATTTGCGGCCAGTTTTGTCGAGAAACCTATTCAGTTCCGATATGGATGTCGGCTTGCCTGCCTGCTTCCAGCTTTCCGATGCAACACGTGCGGGGAGCAGAAACTCTCCAGCAAACGCTTTGGCCCGTTGTTCGATGTCCCGCGGCATCCGGCTGTTGAGTACATCGATTGCGCTGAGCGTGTGAGCCCGGTCCAGCAGCAAATGGCATAATTCGTGCGCAAGCGTGATTCGCACTGGGCCACTTCCCCGGATATCGCTTCCGCCGCTCAGACGTTGGCTGCCTTGGTTGAGCAAGATAGCGGGACCATGTCGATTGCCCCATGCCGCAATCCCGTCAAGAGTTGAGGGCTTAACTGTTTCGACGTAAACGGCAACTCCCAGACTTTCAACAAACGAAAATACGTCAACAAATTGACTTCCAGCGAGACCAAATTTCTCCCGGATGAAATTCGCCGCCGCCTCGCCTTGCTCGTGAGGCCGGCGCTTTGCGAAACGGTCTTCAATATAAGCTTGGGCTTCGGCGGCCAATTCACTGAGAAGCGGGGCTTCTTGCCTGGCAAAACCCCGAACGAGACTTACGATCTGGCGGATTTGCTCCGCAGGCAGAGCACTGGCCATGCGCGCGGCAATCCGGAGTTCGTCATTGTCATTTGCCGCTTCCGTCACGCTGCCGGGAGCGACCAGCGTACCGTCGCCAGCCAATGAACGCGCCACCTCTCTGTCAAGGCTGGCTGACCAAGCGAGGAGGTCCGCCGGTTCCCCTTGATCTCGTGTTTGCCAAGCGTTGATCAATCCATGCCAGCGCTCTTGTCCCGACGCATGCAATTGCCTGGCGATTTCGTCTCCTGTCTCAGAAAGCCCACGACGGGCTTCCTGAAAATCGATGGACCAAACCGTATGCGCTTCAACAAGCATGTAATCCCCTGCCCTCAAAATCCAGAATGGCGGAAGATCAAATAGACCAGCGAAGCAATTCGACAGATTGTGTGCCTCCTCAAAATCAATCACAAGCTGATCTTCCCGCTCCACCAATTCCGTCACCTGCGATTCCCAGCGCTTCTCTGCTTCCGCCCGCAAGGACGACGGTCGTGCTGGAGAAACGATGATCGGGTAAGTTTGTCGAAGCACAAGCGGCTTCCAATATTCCGTGAGGTGGGAAAGGAGATCATCAATCTGGATTTCGACCCCGATGTGTGCCTCGCCCTCGACTGGCCAGACCGTCTCTCCATTAATCAGAATTCTGAGCGAAGCCGTCGTCCACCGATCCAACAGATTATCAGATTTGTCCTGCTCCATTAAAAACTGCAGAAGTCCCTCGTTCATTTTCGCCCGCCATGTCGCACGATGTACTTCTTGACCCAATTAGCCCGCATTATTCAGCGGAGGGT
>JAYVYA010000393.1:0-2648 GCA_043784745.1 Hyphomicrobiales bacterium | reverse complement strand
CACCGGTGCGCACCGGCTCGCTCAGCGCGATCTTGATGTTGACCTCCACGTCGGAGGTGTTGACCCCCGCCGAATTGTCGATGGCATCGGTATTTAGCCGCACGCCCGCCAGCGCCGCCTCAATCCGCCCGCGCTGGGTGGCCCCGAGATTGGCGCCCTCGCCCATCACCTTGCAGCGCAGTTCCGCCCCGGTAATGCGGATGGCATCATTGGCGCGGTCGCCCGCCGCCTCATCCCCTTCCGCACTGGCGCGGATATAGGTGCCGATGCCGCCAAACCACAACAGATCGACGGGGGCTTTCAGGATGGCGCTGAGAATTTCAGCAGGCGCAGCCCGGTCCTTCGCCAGCCCGATGGCGGCCTGGGCTTGCGGGGACAGCACAATTTCCTTGGCACCCCGCGGAAAAATCCCGCCGCCTTCTGAAACCAGGCCCCTGTCATAATCCTGCCAGCTGCTGCGCGGCAGGTTGAACATCCGGGCGCGCTCGGCGAGACTTTTGGCGGGGTCGGGGTTGGGGTCAAGGAAAATGTCGCGGTGGTCGAATGCCGCCACCAGCCGGATTTCGGGCGAGAGCAGCATGCCATTGCCAAACACATCGCCCGACATGTCGCCGACCCCCGCGACGGTGAAGGGCTGCGTCTGGATGTCCTTGTCCATCTCGCGAAAATGCCGCTTCACCGCCTCCCACGCGCCGCGCGCGGTAATGCCCATTTTCTTGTGGTCATAGCCAACCGACCCGCCGGAGGCAAAGGCATCCCCCAGCCAGTGGTGATGCTCTTGCGACAGCCCGTTGGCGATGTCGGAGAAGGTGGCGGTGCCCTTGTCAGCGGCGACAACCAGATAGGGGTCGTCCCCGTCATGCCGCACGGTGTCGGGCGGCGGCACCAGCGTCGTGCCTTCCAGATTGTCGGTCAGGTCGAGCAGGGCATTGATGAAAATCTTGTAGGAGGCGATCCCCTCGGCCATCCAGGCATCGCGCTGGGTCGGCGGGGGCAGGAATTTCGGCACAAAACCGCCCTTGGCCCCGACCGGCACAATCACCGCGTTTTTCACCTGCTGGGCTTTCACCAGCCCGAGAATCTCGGTGCGGAAATCCTGTGGCCGGTCAGACCAGCGCAAGCCGCCGCGCGCCACCTTGCCAAAGCGCAAGTGAATCCCCTCGACGCGCGGGCAATAGACCGTAATTTCGTACAGGGGCCGGGGCAGCGGCATGCCCTCGACCCTGTGGCTCTCGAATTTGAAGCTGATGGTGGGCCGCGGCTGGCCACCGGCATCGCGCTGCCAGAAATTGGTGCGCACGGCGGCCTGCACCAGGTTGAGAAAGCGCCGCAAAATCCGGTCCTCGTCCAGGCTCGTCACTTTGGCCAGCGCCTCGTCGATCTGGCTCAAAATCTGTGCCTGCGCCGCCTCGCGTCCCTCGCCCTGCGCCGGGTCAAACCGCGCGTCAATCAAGGCCACCAGCAGGGCGGCAATGGCGGCATTGCGCACCAGCGTCTCCCACATGTAATCCTGGCTGAAAGCCACCCGGATCTGGCGCAGGTAGCGTGATAACGTGCGCAGCCGCGCAATGTCCCGCCAGTTCAATGCAGATGCAAGGATCAGGGCATTGTAGCCATCGCTCTCCGCCTCGCCGTCGAATACGGCGGTCAGCGCCGCTTCGATGCGCGGGGCGGTGGCCAGGTCTACCGGCTCGCCACCCGCCCGCACCAGACTCATGTCGTGCAGCAGCCAGACCTCATCTTCCGCGTGGCGGCCCTTGATGTCGAAAGTCTGCTCGCTGACGACGCGAAAACCCATATGTTCCAGCACCGGCACCCGCTCGGACAGGGGCATGGCCCGCCCGCGCGAAAACACCTTGAGGTCCAGCCGCTCCGGTCCGGCACCTGCGGGCCGGTAAACCACCACTGCGCGCGGCAGCTCCGGGCCCATCCGCTCCAGCACGGCAATGTCGGCCAGCGCCGCCTGCGGCTCAAACACATCCGTATAGCCGCCCGAAAACGCCGGGCCATAATGGGCGGCCAGCATCCGCGCCTCCGGCACATGGCCGGCCAGCAGCGCATCCTTCAGCGCATCGGCCCAGGTGCGGATGATTTTCGCCACCTCGGCTTCCAGCAGCTCGCGCGGCACCACCGGCGTCACCCCCTCATCCCGGCCGAGGATGAAATGCACCCTGACCAGCGGCCCGTCGGGGTAGAACGGATAGACCGCCGACACGCGCCCCTGGAAGGCATGGGCGAGGTAGCGCCCCACTTCCATGCGCACCCGCGTGTCGTAGCGGTCGCGTGGCAGATAGGCGAGCACCGAGACAAACCGGTCAAACCGGTCGGGCCGCGCCAGCACGCGCAGGCGGGGCCGCTCGCTCAGGCTGGCGATCTGCCCGGCAAAATCGGTCAGGTTGGCCAGATCAATCTGGAACAGCTCGTCGCGCGGATAGGACTCCAGCACATTGGCCAGCGCCTTGCCGGAATGGCTGTTGGCCTGCAGCGCCGAGACTTCCAGCACCCGCGCCACCTTGTGGCGGATGTAGGGGATGCTGTTGGTGGATTGCGTATAGATATTGGCGGTGAACAGGCCCAAAATCCGCAATTCGCCTTCAAGCTGACCGTTTTTGGCGAACAGCTTGACGCCGACATAATCCATTTGCGTG
>JAYVYA010000392.1:0-4799 GCA_043784745.1 Hyphomicrobiales bacterium | reverse complement strand
TTTTTCGGCATCGGTAAGGTATTTTTCGGCCAGTTTCCGCAGCCATTCGTCCGGAATGGAGGTCACATCCGGCCCGTCGGCGAGACTTTGCAGGCCCTTGAAGGTCGCGCCGAACACAAGGTCAAACTTGTCGAGGTTGCGCTCGTCCTTGATGAGGCAGGCGCGGGCGAGATGGTAGAAATCCTCCACGCTGGTGCTGGCCAATCCGCGCTCCATGCCCTGCATCAGCGTCAGGTATTCGCGCGGCGTTACCGGCACGCTGGCGGCGCGGAGGTTGGCGAAGAAGCTCAGGAACATCGCCCAGAACTAGCCGGTTCACTCCAGCTTGCAAAGCCCTTCGCAGGCGGTGCCGGACATGGCGGTGACAAATTCTTTCAGCGTGGCCTGGGCATTGCCCGACAACAGCCGCAAGCTTGCCTGCATGCTCGCCAGCATGGCGGCACGGTCAACCCTGGTCGAAGCTTTTGCCACCGCCGGTGCGTATTGCGACAGGCTTTCGGTCAGCCGCATTAGATTTTCCGGCGTCAGGCCGGGGGTGCGCAGGGCCATCGCCGCCCCTTCCACGAACTGGCGCAGGCCCAGCCGCAACTGGCGCAAGCCCTGCCGCCGGGCACCATTGATTTCTTCCGGCTTGAGCTTGCCCATAAAATCATCCACCGCAGGCAAGGCAGCGCCAAAGGTGGCGAATATCGCTGCCATTAAGCGAATGATTTCACCCTGAAAAGCCATTCCGCCGGGGCTGGTGCTGCCACCGCTGCTGGCGGCAAACGCGACATAGACGCGCAAGATTCCGCGCTGTTTATCCAGCAATTCTGTGAGCATCGGCAAGTCCCTGGCCATAAAGGGTGGCCGCCCGAGGCGCTCGGCACTATCGAAAAAAGCGTCCAGCACTTTGGCGTCGCCGGGGTTGGACAGGCGCGGCACATCGCCCTTCGCCTGCTTTTGCGCCAGCAGGCTGGCCAGTTCGGCATAGGCAGCTTCTATCCGCTGCCCGCCCTGCTGCGAAACCTCCGCCAGTGCAGCCGGGGCCAGAAGGCACAGGCCAAGCCCCAGCACCAGCCGCGTGAGATGAATCTGCATCAAAAAATCCCCGTCCCTGCCTTGCTATCGTTCACCAGTCTGGCATGATTCGGGCAAAGTTGTCGCATGCCCGGCATGCCCCCCCAGGGCAATCGGGTGAAGCCAAATCACCCCACCCTCACCCTGAGGAGGCCTTTTTCAGGCCGTCTCGAAGGGTGTGGCGGGGTGGTTTGGGAGCTAGTCACGCTTCCGCATGCTTCGAGACGCTACGCAAGGGCTTCGCTCCTCAGCATGAGGAAAGCTTATGCATCGCAGCAGGCCTTCACCCGATTGCCCGGCATGCGCCCCCGCTGCTTCCATGCCTGCACCGGCCAATAGGGCGCGGACCAGTTTGCCCAGGATGCGGCCATTTTTCAGCCGATTGCCCCCTTCCCACCCCGCCCGGCCTGTGGCACTTAAGCGCTGAATCCACAGGAAACTCCATGCGCTTTGCCGGCACCAAAGATTATATCGCCACCGCTGACCTGATGGTCGCGGTCAATGCCGCCATCGTGCTGGAGCGACCGCTCTTGGTCAAAGGCGAGCCGGGGACTGGAAAAACGGTGCTGGCGGAGGAGATTGCGCGCGGGCTGAACGCGCCGCTGCTGACTTGGCATGTCAAATCCACCACCAAGGCCCAGCATGGCCTGTATGAATATGACGCCGTCTCCCGCTTGCGCGATTCGCAGCTGGGCGACCCGAAAGTCTCGGAAATCAAAAACTACATCAAGCCGGGCCGGGTCTGGCAGGCGTTCACCCAAGCCACCCGCCCGGTGCTGCTGATTGACGAAATCGACAAGGCCGACATCGAATTTCCCAACGACCTCCTGCTCGAACTCGACCGGATGGAATTTCACGTCCACGAGACCGGCGAAACCATCCGGGCGGAAAATCGCCCGATTGTCATCATCACCTCCAACAACGAAAAAGAGCTGCCGGACGCTTTTCTGCGCCGCTGCTTTTTCCACTACATCCGCTTCCCTGACGCCGACACCATGCGGGCGATTGTCGAGGTGCATTTTCCAGGGCTCAAGAAGCGGCTGGTGGAGGAGGCGCTGAAAATATTTTTTGACCTGCGCGATGTGCCCGGCCTGAAGAAAAAGCCCTCCACCTCGGAACTGCTGGACTGGCTGAAACTGCTGCTGAACGAGGATATCACACCCGAAATGCTGCGGGAAAGAGACCCCAAAAAGCTGATCCCGCCGATGCACGGGGCCCTTTTGAAAAACGAGCAGGACGTGCACCTGTTCGAGCGCCTCGCCTTCCTCAACCGCCGCGAGACCCGATGATGCTGCGCCTGATGCTGCTGCGCCACGCCCAGGCAGAAGCCGGCAATGGCCGCACCGACCATGCCCGCGCGCTGACCCCCGGCGGCCGCGGCCAGGCGCTGGAAATGGGGCATTACATGCAGGCAGAGGATTTGCTGCCCGATGCCATCGTCGCCTCGGATTCTGCCCGCACCCTTCAAACCTGGTACGAAATGCGGGCAAACTTCGATTCCGGCCTCGCGCCCGGCCTCACCGGCGGGCTCTATCTGGCCCATCCCCGCACGATCCTTGCCACCATTCATGACGCTCCCGGCGATGCCCGCGCCCTGCTCGTCGTTGGCCACAATCCCGGCCTTGCCGAACTGGCCGACGCCCTCACCGGCTATGGCGACCGCTATGCCGCCGCGCGGATGCGGCAGAAATACCCGCCCTGCGGGCTGACGGTGCTGGATTTTGATCTCGCGGGCTGGCGCGATATCGCCATCAAAACAGGCCGGCTTGATCGTTTCGTCATTCCCGCCGATATTGGGCCCGGTGCTGGCGAGTGAACGCGCAGAACAAGGCGGGCAAAAGAAATGCTGGTTGAGCTGCTGACCCTTTGGCTGGCCCTGGCCCCGCCTGCGCGCGAACCGCCGGTGTTCCACCCCGCCCGGCGCGAGGTTAGCAACTGGCGCAACGAGGCCGCCTATGCGCTCGACCTGCCGGTGCCCGATGCCGCCGGCCTTTTGCTGCAAATCGACCCCAAAGGTCTCAGCCGCTGTGTGCGCATGAACAATTACTGGTGCATCAAGCGCGCCGGCTGGGCGGGCGAGATTGCGGCGGATGCCGAGGGCCATGTCGCATTTTCCTCGGCGCAGGAGGGGGCGCTGGTCGCCGCCGTGCTGTTAAAGCGCTATTATGTGGATTTCAAGCGCCACAGCGCCATGGAAATCGTCTCGCGCTGGGCCCCGGCGCAATGTGGCGGCGGCGCAGGGGTGGCCGCACGGCGGAGCGGCCCCAAACTGGCGGCGCGCGGCCTTGGCGGCACCCTGCGGGCCCGCTTCCTTGCCCACCGGCGCGGCGGGGCACCCCTGCGCCGCTCGGTCGTGGCGGACAAGCCGCTGCCCAAAATCCGCGCCCCCAGCATTGCCGTCGGGCTGGGAGAACGCGACACGGCCCTGCCGGTGCTCAATCTGGCCAGTCTGCCGCTGGTGGCGACGGGTCCGGCGGCATTTTCCAGCCCCCCGTCAACTTGCGGCGGCGACAGCGCCCGCATCGCCAATTACGCCCGCCACGCCAGCGACGGCGTTGGCGAGGCCCATGCCGATCTGAAACTGTTTGGTGCCGACGGCCTGCCCACGCCCAATCTGGCGCGGGTGATGATGAACATGTCGAGCGTCGAGATCGGCCCGCTGCGCACTCGCCAGGCCCTGGTGGACGCCGCAGTGTCCGCGTTGACCGACCGCCTGCAAGCCGCGCAATTGGCCGCCGAGCCGCATTATTGAAAAATAGTCAGGCGTGCCGGTTTTTTATCCGCCTCTGCTGGCGGGCAAAAACCCTGCCCCTGACTTTGTAAAACCCAGCCGGGCCTCCTGCATCAGCCCGCCCCTCCAAACCGGCCCGCACATTGTCCTTTCTCACCAGTCTCTCGCTTGAAACCCAAATCGCTGCCCGCAGCCTGGCCGATTATGTCACCGGCAATGGCTTGCGCCTTGGCGTCACCGGCCTGTCGCGGGCGGGCAAGACGGTATTCATCACGGCAATGATCCAGAATCTGGTGCGCGGCGGACGCTTGCCGGTTTTGCGCGTCACGGCGGAGAACCGCCTGACCCGCGCCGTGCTGCAACCCCAGCCCGATGATCAGGTGCCGCGCTTTGCCTATGAGGATCACCTCAGCGCCCTCAGCGGCACGGACCGGCACTGGCCGCAATCCACCCGCCGCATCTCCGAATTGCGGCTGACACTGGAGTTCGAGCGCGCCGGGGGCTGGCGCAAGGGACCGGCCAGCCTGACGATCGACATTGTCGACTATCCCGGCGAATGGCTGCTCGACCTGCCCTTGCTGGCAAAGTCCTATACGCAATGGTCGCGCGAGACGCTGGAGGCCAGCGCCGGTGCCAGCCGCGCGGCGCTTGCCGCCAGCTGGCGCGGCTATACCCTGCCGCTCGACCCCGCCGCCCCCGCCAGCGAGGATGTGGCGCGCAGGGCCGCCGAATTGTTTACCGCCTACCTGCGCGCCTCCCGCGCCGACAAATATGCCCTTTCCACCCTCCCGCCCGGCCGTTTCCTGCTGCCCGGCGACATGGAGGGATCGCCCGCGCTGACCTTCGCCCCGCTGAACACGGGCGAAGGTGAGCCGGTGCCAGGATCGCTCGGCGCGATGATGGCGCGGCGGTACGAGGCCTATAAAACCCATGTCGTACGCCCGTTTTTCCGCGACCATTTCGCCAGGCTTGACCGGCAGATTGTGCTGGTCGATGCCCTTGCTGCCCT